>CAYPAK010000224.1:0-2543 GCA_964408665.1 uncultured Flavobacteriaceae bacterium
TATGGCGTAAATCAGCTTGCTGCAGGAGATACCTTAAATATCCTTGCAGGAACTTATCCCGAAAAAATTGATATAGATGTCTCAGGGACGACTGCTAATTATATAACAATACGCAATTATCAAAATGATATCGTTATACTCGATGCAAGCAGTTTTAATGATGATTCTGCAATTATTTGGACAGATAATGCCTATTTAAGAATACAAGGACTGCATTTAACCAATAATATCTATAATAATGCAAGCGGATTAGCATTGCAAGATGTGGCGCATCATATAGAGATAATTAATAATAAAATATCAAATATTAAATTTTCGGCTAATGCTAATGCACCCGTAAACACCAATACCAATGCAGTTCCTCTGAGCATTTATGCTGATAATGCTATTACACCAATTCACGATATCCTCATCAAAGGCAATGAAGTGTTTAATAATCAAACAGGATATAGCGAAAATATAGCAGCTGACGGTAATTTTACCAATTTTATTATAGAAGATAACACCGTTCATGATAATACTAATATAGGAATAGATATTGGCGGGAATTACAATGTGGTTTCTACACCAGCAAATGACCATGGAAGAAATGGTGTAATACGTAATAACCTCGTTTATAACTGCAACTCGCCTTACAGCACAGCAGCAGGTATTTATATAGATGGCGGTTGGGATATCGTTGTAGAAAATAATATTTGCCATCATAATGGTTATGGCGGCGAAATAGGTTGTGAAGAAAATGGAACTACAGAACGTATTGTTTTTAGAAATAATATTTTTTATAATAATATTTACGCAGGAATGCATCTTGGTGGCTATGATGTAAATACTACAGGTAATGTACTTGACTCGCAAATTTATAACAACACCTTTTATCAAAACGATACAGGACTTAATTATAATGGAGAACTAATACTCACCCAATCTCAAAACTGTAGTATTGCTAATAATATTTTTTATATATCATCACAAAATGTATTTATCACTTCAGAACGTACACAAACTAATTTTTTATTAGATTATAATTTAGTTTTTGCCAATGCAGGCGAAACAGCAATAGAAACCGATGTTAATGGAACAAGTTATACAGGACTAGCTAATTATTATACAGCAATAGGACAGGGGCAACATAGTGTTTTTGCTAATCCGCTATTTACTGATGCTGATAATCTTGATTTTCACCTTCAAACCAATTCAGCAGCCATAGATGCAGGAGACCCAAACTACAGTGCAGCAACCGATGAAGTTGATATGGATAATCAATCACGTATTGTAAATAATATCATAGATTGTGGTGCCGATGAATACGGCTCTACTGCTACTGTTTTAGCATATCACAATGATAAACTAAAACCTTTTCCTAATCCTGTAAAAGCTATTTTAACGGTTGATGCTTCATATAATAATACGGATTATACGATATATAATACTTTAGGAATAGTAACAATTAAGGGCAAAATAAGTTCAAATCATATAATAATGACTTCCTTAAAAAAAGGAATTTATTTTTTAGTATTAAAACAGCAAGACAAAGCAACTATTTATAAAATAATTAAAGAATAATAATGACTAAAACAGTAGTAATAACAGGAGCAGGGTCAGGACTTGGAGCAAAAGTAGCACAATATTTTACAGCTAAAAAATGGCAAGTGATTGCTACCGTTTTTAATGAAGCAGAAAAAGAAAAAGCCGAAGAAAACCCATTGATTAAAGCCTACGTACTTAACCTAGCAAATTATGACGAAATAGCTTCTTTTTGTACTACATTATTTAATGAATATGACCAAATAGATGCACTTATTAATAATGCAGGAATGGGCTTGCGTAGTCCTATAGAATTAGCATCTAAAGAACGTATAGATTTAATTGTTAATGTTAATTATCTCGCTATAGTTCATTTAATGCGTCTATTTATTCCACATTTTAAAAAACATAATAATGGAACATTTGTAAATATATCATCTATTGCAGGATTGGTAAATTTACCTATGGGAAGCTATTATCATTCCACAAAACAAGCCATAGAATCGTTTACAGAATGCTCGCAATACGAGTTAGGAAAGTTTGGTATAAAAACACGAACAGTACAGTTTGGAGCTTTGCCAACTAATTTTAGTAAAAATGCAAGTTTGGCTGATTTTCCTCCAGCATATCAAACAATGATTGACAAAATTAATGCAAAATTAACCAAAAATAGAACCAAGAAAAACCATACAGAAATGGTAGTTTCGGGTATTTATAAAGCCACAACAGACCCAAAAATACAGTTTAAACGCTATAGTCTAGGAACAGACCCTAAGTTTATGACGCTAATACATCGTATTTTAGGTTATAAATTGTTTGCAAAATTGGTAAAAATGAACTTAAAATGGTAATTTTCTTCTAAATAAGTGTATTAAATGTTAAAAAAAGTTGTTTTTTCAAAATAATTAGTACATTTGCTATATATAAACAAAAAAATACAAAATTATGATCAAAAAAATTACTTTATTAATGCTGTTTGTTTCATTTACAGCATTCGCACAATTTCCTGAAGATTTCTC
>CAYPAK010000225.1:0-2531 GCA_964408665.1 uncultured Flavobacteriaceae bacterium
CCCTTGTAGTAGTTATTTCCGAAGAGAATGGAAAAATTACTTACGTAAAAGATGGACAATTTATTGATGTTACCAATTTGGATAAATGGAAAGCGCAGATCAGTAATGATTTGGAGTAAGCGTTTTAATTCGTTCTACTTTTTTCTTCTTTATTACTACCTTTGTGGTAAGTTCCTCTTATTTTAGTATTTCCAAAACGATATCTTACAGAGAGTTTTAATGATCGTTTATCATTATAATTACTAAAAGTAGTTTTTATATTATTACTATTATACAATGTATATGCTTTTCTGTTGGTTTTTAAAATATCTTTTCCTCCCAAACTTACTGTCATTTTTTTATGCAATAGTAAGACTTTAATCCCTATATTTAGTGCGGAATAGGCCTCAATATTTTTTAAACCTGTTGCTTGAGGAAATTGATACCAATAATTAAGTGTTGCAAAAAAAGTTTTTTTAGTATTTAGAATAAAAGTGTTATTAGTTTTTAAATAGGCAGTTAGCCCTACATTTGTTGCTTTAACAGATGGTATTAGCGAAGTAGCTTTTAAGTAATAGATATGAACATCATTCTTAGTTTTCCATTTTTTAGTAATCTTAAATGATATGGTTTCGGTAAGCCCAAATTCATTAGCATTAAAATAATTTTTAGGGATAATCTGTTGTATATTATTGGAGAGTAATATGGTTATATGGTTAAATCCATTTTCAATACGTTTATAATAAATAGCGGTTTGAAATAAATTTTTATAACTATGTGATAGTTCAATATTATCTATAAAAGAAGGTTTTAATAATGGATTTCCTTCAATATAAGCAAACATATCTCTATAACGGCGAAATGGGTTTAATTGAATAAAATGAGGTTTTTTTATTCTTTTTCCATAATTTATGTTAAAAGAGTTGTTTTTATTGGGTTTATAGTTCAAATAAAAGGTCGGGAACAGTTTGGCATAGCGGCTTGTAGTGGTTTGGTTTAAGGTTATTGAATACCCGTTAGTTTGTGTGGCTTCAAGGCGAAGACCTGCTTTCATTCCCCATTTTTTGTTAAATTCTTTACTTGCACTAAGGTAAATAGCTTGATTTTGTTCGGTATATTCAAAAGTATTGCTTTGGTTGGCATCAAGTACTGGCGTTCCTGCAATAATATCATAATTTTTGGTATCACTATTATTAGATACTGTAGCAACTTTTAGTCCCGTTTCGAAGTCTGCAAAATCATAAGGCAACTCCAAATCAACCTTTCCACTCAAAGCGTTTAAGTCATTAATTCCTAAATTATTTTTACTCACAAAAACATTAGGCGATGCGGATTCAAAAAGTTCAGCGATGGTATTTTTAAATGTAAAATAATCAATATCCATAGTTAATTTTCTATCCAAAGAATCTAATTTTGTTTGGAAATGTGCATTTATAGCGTGAGTTTGTTTTTTAAATTTGGAATTGGTTTTATTAACCAAGATCGAATCTATTGTATTTAAGTTATTGTATATTTTTGTTTTAGAATTATGATTCATAGGAAATTTATATAAACCATTAATATATTGCAAGCCTACTAAAGTATTTTTTGAAATGGTGTAATCTAATGTTAAGCGTCCTCTTATATTATTAAATTCTCTCATTCTTACATTATCATAAACCCATTTTTGGTTTGGATATACTATGGTAGAATTCTGTAAATCTTTTCGCAATCCTTTTACTCGGCCTATAGAAGATGACAGTAACCATTTGCCTTTTTTTAAATTATAACTTCCAATTACCCAACCCGCATTGTGAGTTGTAGGATTATATATTCCTCTAAGAATTCCACTATAATAATCGGCTTGTTTTTTGGCAAGTACAATGTTTATAATTCCTGTATTTTCTGCTGCAGTATATTTTGCCGAAGGGTTGGTTATCACTTCTATTTTCTGAATATCTTTTGCGGTAAGTGCCTGTAAGTAAGCACTAAGCGACTCTCCAGACAAAGTAGTCATTCGGTTGTTTATCATCACCTTGACTTTGTCTTTTCCTAGAATAGCAATTTTATCATCATTGGTGCTAATTCTAGGTGTGTTATTTAGTATTTCTACACCATCACTCGCTTTTAGAAAAGGGGCGTTTTGCACGTTGAAAACCAATCTATCTACTTTGTGTTCTACTATTTTTTTTCTACTGGTTAGTACTATTTCTTTTAATGCATTAGCTGCTTTTAAGGTAATAGTACCTAAAGCAACTGAAGCAGTAATCGTTTTGGTATAATCGGCAAAACCAATATAACTTATTTGCAGTTTGTAGGTGTCTTTTTGGACTATTTCTAGTGTAAAATTTCCTTTTTCATCGGTAATGGCGCCTTTGCTGATTTTGTTTGCGCTATTAATAAGCACAACATTAGCGTATTCTATAGCTACATTTGTATCGTCAATAACTTTTCCTGTTACTGTAATTTGTGCGTTTGCTATACTTGTAAAAATTAATAGAAATAGAAGTAATGCTTTGCTTGTTTGTTTCATAATTACCTTTTTTATGATTTTTCAAATATATAAAAATTAT
>CAYPAK010000226.1:0-2525 GCA_964408665.1 uncultured Flavobacteriaceae bacterium
CTTTGAACAGACTTCAAGAGAAAAAGGTGGAACGTAAAGCAAAAGTAGTCCCTTTGTTCTCTTTGAAAAAAATACTAGTGGCTGCAAGTGTAGTTTTGTTAGTGACGTTGAGTGTCTATAAATTTACGCAGAAACCTTCTTTCACTGATTTTGCACATTATGATGAATTGACGCTTACCGTTCGTGGCGATGATGAAACACAACTAAAAATGCTAGAGAAATATTTTAATAATAAACAGTTTGATAAAGCCTTACCACTTTTTGAATCATTATTAAAAGAAAACCCTAATGATAATAAACTCTTATTGTATAAAGCATTAGCCTTAGTAGAAACTAATAAAATTAATGAATCACTTGCTTTGTTTGATAAATTAATAACTAGCGATAATACATTGTATAAAGATAATGCTTTATGGTACAAGTCGTTAGCTTATTTGAAAGTGAAAGACTATAAACAATGTAAAATCACATTAGAGCAGCTAAGCACGGACTCAGATTATGCAGAAGAAGCTAAAGAATTACTTAACAGTTTATAACAGTGTAAAATTTTACTAAAAAAAGCATTAAATTAACGTATAATTAAAAAAAAAGTACTAAATTTGACTCATTAATTATTAGTTTAACATTTAAATCAAACGATTAACATGAGCAAAAGAGACGAATTAATTGCATTATATGCAAAAGAATTAAAAGAAAAAGCAGGCGTAACTCCAGACATGGATTTTTTAAGAAAAGTAACTATTGGTTGTGGTCCATCTATTTATAATAGAGATGCAGCATCTGTAGCTTGCGGTCAGCCAAAGGAATTAGAAACGGTAAAGAAAAATTTCTTAATCAAAAAATTAGGATTAAAAGATGATGCTAAATTAGACGTAGCTATCAAAGAAGTGTGTGAGCAATTAGGCTCTTCAAACAGAAACAAATATAGAGCGATGTTCTATTATTTACTAGCTGTAAAATTTAAAAAACAAAGTGTTTATAAATAAATTATAGCTAATTCAATAAAATCATTAAATTTGCACTAAAATAGTTTAGTGCAAATTTTTTTTATAAAAAAATCAAATAAATGACAGCAGAAGCAATTATGAGTATTTTCTTAGGAGTAGGGCTTGCTGCTGCAGCAGGATTTCGAGTTTTTATACCTCTATTTGTATTGAGTTTATCAGCTTATTTTGGGCATATTCCTACCAATGAAACATTTGCTTGGGTAGGAAGCTTTAGTGCTTTACTTGTTTTAGGGATTGCTACCATAGTAGAACTATTGGCATATTTTATACCATTTATAGATAATTTATTAGACACCATAGCTGTTCCATTAGCCGCAATAGCAGGAACACTTGTTATGGCAGCTGTTATGGTAGATTTACCACCAGTAATGACTTGGAGTTTAGCCATAATAGCAGGAGGAGGAACTGCAGCAGCCATTTCGGGAGTTACGGCAGGGACGCGTGCGGTTTCTTCTGCTACAACATTAGGGATTGCTAATCCAGTAGTATCAACTATAGAAACAGGTAGCGCTGCAGTTATAAGTACTGTTGCCATAGTTTTTCCTGTATTGGCTATGATACTTGTAGTGCTAATCTTGTTACTATTATATGTAGTCTTTAAAAAAATATTCAAATCAAAAAAAACAACATCATGAAAATAATTGCAATGATACCTGCACGTTATGGAGCTACACGTTTTCCAGGGAAACTTATGGCAGATTTAGGTGGTAAAACCGTAATTCGCCGTACCTATGAGGCAACTGTTGCTACAGGTTTGTTTGCTGCTGTTTATGTAGTTACCGATAGCGAAATTATATTTGATGAAATAACACGCAATGGAGGAGAGGCAATTATAAGTAAAACACCGCACGAATGTGGTAGTGATCGTATTGCCGAAGCGGTAGCCGATATGGATGTAGATATTGTAGTAAATGTGCAAGGTGATGAACCATTTACCAAAAAAGAGCCTTTGGAGAAACTACTTGCTGTTTTTAATGAAAAAGATGCTGACCAAATAGATTTAGCAACACTAATGCAAGAAATGGATAATTGGAAAGATATTACCGATCCTAATTATGTAAAAGTAATTGTAGATCATAAGAATTTTGCACTTTATTTTTCGCGTTCACCTATTCCTTATCCTAGAGATAAAGAAGCTGGAGCTCGCTATTTTGAGCATATTGGTATTTATGCGTTTCGTAAGCAAGCATTAATGGATTTTTACAAACTACCAATGCGCACCCTAGAAGCTACCGAAAAAATAGAATGCACGCGTTACCTAGAATACGGTAAAAAAATAAAAATGGTAGAAACAGACTATATGGGTATAGAGATAGATACACCAGAAGATTTAGCTAAAGCACAGCAGTATTTGTAGTGCTGCTTTTAGTTATAAGTTGAAAGTTTGTAAAGTCAAAAGGAGTAACGTTAACGATTTACTACTACATTTAGCGTAAAATTACTATTTCATTTATATTTAATCGCTGTAGTTTTCTTAAAAATTTAGCTTTAAAATCTTTTCACTTTGTTTTTCTGTAA
>CAYPAK010000227.1:0-2506 GCA_964408665.1 uncultured Flavobacteriaceae bacterium
AAAAAGAAGCGCTGTAATAACTATTACAGCGCTTCTTTTTATGACTACGTTATTTAAATAACCGTAGTTTATTTTTTAGTTGCTTCAGCATTTAAAGCATCTGTTACTGTTTTGGTGATATCGTTTTTAGCATCACCATAAAGTACACTTGCACCATCACCAGAGTTGTAGATATATGTATAAGCATTTTTCTTACCAAAATCTTTTATAAAATCTTTTACATTATTACTTAATGTGTCCATTTTAGCTTGAGATTCAGCTATTACTTTTTGTTTTTTTTGTTGGAATGTTTGCTCAAAGTATTGTTGCTTTTGCATTAATTCTTGGTATTTTTTTTCAGCTTTTTTACGTCCCATTTTTGGCGCTTTAGCTTGAAAATTTTTAAATTCAGTTTGCAATAAACCAGCAACGCTATCTACTTCTTTTTGTAATTTTTCGTTTTGAGCTTTAAAATCTGCCTCTATAGCTTGATTTTTCTTATAGTCTTTCATTAATTGTGAAGAATCAATAAAAGCGGTTTTTGCTTGGTTACAAGAAGCTAATGTTACTACAGCTACTAGTATTAAAAGAATTTTTTTCATTTTATTAGTATTTATTAAATTAAAGATGGGCAAATATACTGTATTTTATTGAAGTGAAAAATATTAATCATTTAACTTTAACACTGCCATAAATGCTTGTTGTGGTATTTCTACATTTCCTACTTGGCGCATACGTTTTTTACCTTTTTTCTGCTTTTCTAAAAGTTTTCGTTTACGAGAAATATCACCACCATAACATTTTGCTGTTACATCTTTACGAAGTGCTTTTATAGTTTCTCGTGATATTATTTTAGACCCAATAGCTGCTTGTATTGGTATATCAAACTGTTGTCTTGGGATAAGTTGTCGTAGTTTTTCACACATTTTTTTACCTATATTATACGCATTATCTGCGTGTAATAATGCAGAAAGCGCATCTACAGGCTGGCTGTTTAATAAAATATCTACACGAACCAATTTTGACTCTCGCATCCCTATTGGGTGATAATCAAAGGATGCATATCCTTTAGAAACGGTTTTTAATCGGTCATAGAAATCAAAAACTATTTCGGCAAGTGGCATATCAAAACTAAGCTCTACTCTGTCTTGCGTAAGGTAGGTTTGGTTGGTTATTTCGCCACGTTTTTCTATACAAAGACTCATTACAGGGCCTACAAAATCGGCTTTAGTAATAATAGCTGCTTTAATATAGGGCTCTTCTACACGGTTTACCATAGAAGGGTCGGGTAAATCGGAAGGGTTATTTACTAATATCGGCGTATCTGGGTGTTTGTGTGTGTACGCTTCATAAGACACATTGGGAACTGTAGTAATTACCGTCATATCAAACTCGCGCTCTAGGCGCTCTTGTATGATTTCTAGATGTAACATCCCTAAGAAACCGCAACGAAAACCAAAACCTAAGGCTGCAGAACTTTCTGGTGCAAAAACTAAAGAGGCATCGTTAAGTTGGAGTTTTTCCATAGCATTACGTAGCTCTTCAAAATCATCGTTTTCTACAGGATAAATACCTGCAAAAACCATTGGTTTTACATCTTCAAAACCATCTATTGGACTTGCTGTTGGGTTTGCTGCGTCTGTTATAGTATCTCCTACTTTTATTTCTACCGCGTTTTTTATACCGGTGATGAGGTAACCTACATCACCTGCTTTTATTTCTTTTTTTGGTTCTTGGTTTAGTTTTAGTGTTCCCACTTCATCGGCTCCATATTCATTTCCTGTTGCCATAAACTTAACCAACTGATTTTTTTTAATACTTCCGTCAAAAATTCTAAAATAGGTTTCTACCCCACGATATGAATTGTAAACAGAATCAAAAATCAAGGCTTTAAGTGGTGCGTTTGGGTCTCCGTTTGGAGCAGGAATATTATGTATTACAGCTTCTAATATTTTATCAACACCAAAACCTGTTTTTCCACTTGCATGGATTACATCTTCAGGGTCACAACCTAATAAATCTACTATTTCGTCAGTTACCTCTTCTGGGTTGGCACTAGGTAAATCTACTTTATTAAGCACAGGAATTATTTCCAAATCATTTTCTAAAGCAAGGTATAGATTAGAAATAGTTTGTGCTTGTATGCCTTGTGCTGCATCTACAATAAGTAAAGCGCCTTCGCAAGCAGCAATAGAACGAGAAACTTCATACGAAAAATCTACATGTCCTGGCGTGTCTATAAGGTTAATTACATATTTTTCACCTTCAAACACATAGTCCATTTGTATTGCATGACTTTTTATGGTGATACCACGCTCACGCTCCAAATCCATACTATCTAAGAGCTGTGCCTGCTGTTCACGCTTAGTTACGGTATCTGTAAAGTCTAATAATCTATCTGCCAAAGTACTTTTACCGTGGTCAATATGTGCTATAATGCAAAAATTTCTAATATTTTTCATCTAATCAATAATTCTCTAAGCTGCAAATATAGGCTATTTATCGGTAATTTGTACGAGTCTTTTTT
>CAYPAK010000228.1:0-2505 GCA_964408665.1 uncultured Flavobacteriaceae bacterium
CAAGCTTAGATTTACAGATTTTGCCCAACCAAATTGATGAAGTAGTAGTTACTTCATTTGGTAGAGAGCAAAAGAAAAAATCGTTGGGCTATGCCGTGCAACAAGTAAGAGCAGCAGATATACAAGTTGCAGGATCTAATAATGCTTTACAAGATTTACAAGGACAAGTTTCGGGAGTGATAATACAAAAAACTTCAGGTTCAGCAGGTTCAGGAATAGATATTGTTATAAGAGGGGCGACAAGCCTTGCAGGGAATAATCAGCCCTTAATTATTATTGACGGTACACCTTTAGACAATTCTACATTTACTGGTAGTATAGGGCCTAGTAGTGGTTCTAATGCAGATACTGATGCACAGCAATTTGCTTTTTCAAATAGAGCTATTGACATTAACCCTGATGATGTAGCAAGTTATTCAGTTTTAAAAGGTCCAGTAGCAGCGGCTTTGTACGGGATGAGAGCCTCTGCAGGAGCAATTATAATTACAACTAAACGTGCAAAAAATGGAAAATTTAAGGTTAATTTTTCTACTAATTATACCACGAGTAAAGTGAATATGTTTCCAGAACTTAGCCAAAAATGGCGTGAAGGACGTGGTGGTGTTTCTAAATTAACGAGAGACCCAAATAATCCAAATATAACTCCTTTTCAGCGCACTAGATATAACAAAGCAGGTTATTATTTTGTAAATGGAGCGACTTATTCTTTTCATAATTGGGGACCTCAATATGGTGATGATCCTACAATAACGTTTCATGATACCTTTCGAGATTTCTTTAGAACAGGAATAACTAAAGATGTAAGTCTAAATCTTGCTGGAGGAACCGAAAAAGCCAATATGTATTTTTCATTTGCAAACAGTAAAAATAATGGAATAGTACCTAATACAGATTACAAAAAGAATTCTATTAAATTAAAAGGGAATTTTAAAATACTTAAAAAATTAATAGCAGAAGCTTCTGTTACTATTTCTAAATCAGGAGGACATCGTTCTACTAGTGGAGATAAATCATTGATGAGTAATATGAGCTATTGGTCACCATCATTGCCTATTAATGATTGGGAAAACCCTGATGGAACACAAATTAGTCCTACAGGGACAGGAGGTCCTTGGATTGATAACTCAAGATATCATGCAGAGAAAAGTAATTTAAAAGATAATGTAAATAGAACTTTACTTGTCGGAAAACTGTTTTACCCAGTTACAGATGATTTAACACTTACTTATAGAGCTAATTTAGATAAGTATTCAGATTTTCGTAATCGTTTTGTACCTGCTGATTTAGATGTAGGTTCTCAAGTAGGAGGTTTTGTGATAGATGATAGAATAGACTTTAAAGGAATAAGCTCTACTTTATTAGCTGAATATACAAAAACTTTTTCTGAAAATTTAAAAGCTACTATTTTACTAGGACATCAACTAGAAGATACAAAACGTACTTATTTACATAAAAGAGGTGAAGATTTAATTACCCCATATGGTAATAGTTTGTATAATACAAGAGTACAAACGATTTATGACCCTGCAATTACACAAGAACGTAGAGTGGGAGTGTTTTCTGAACTAAAATTGAATTATAAAGAGATGCTTTACCTAAGTGTAACTGGTCGTAATGACTGGTCATCTACATTGCCAAAAGAGACACGTTCTATATTTTACCCCTCTGCAAGTTTATCATTTGTATTTAATGATTTAGTAGCAGAAAATAGTGATAAGTTTTCTTTTGGAAAACTACGATTAGCTTGGGCATCAGTAGGGAATATTCCAGATCCTAACAAGCTAGAACGTCTTTACTATGTTAATAATGGTTCTTTTCCATTTGGGAATGCTAATACAGGTATGTATTTGAGTACTACAAATAATAATCCTAATCTTGTGCCAACACTTACTACAACAAAAGAAATAGGTTTCGATTTACGTTTCTTAGAAAATCGTTTTAGAATAGATTATACCTATTATGACAGAATTAGTGATGGTCAAATATTAGGTATACCAACAGCATATAGTTCTTCATTATCTTCCATTACTTCTAATGCAGGACTTATAAAAGGCTTTGGTCATGAAATATTATTAAGTGCTGTACTACTTAAAGGTAAAAAATTCAAATGGGATGCGACTATTAATTGGTCTACTAACGAAAGTATTGTTAGAGAGCTGCCTTATGGACTTGATGAAATTGTTTTTGCAAGTACAGGGAATTATCCAGGGATACAATCTAAGATTAAGCGAGGAGATGCAGTAGGCTCTTTGTATGGTTGGAAATGGCGTTATGAAGACGGTCAGTTATACATTGGTGCAGATGGAAAACCTCGTGTTGATAGTGGTTCTTCTAATGATAAACCACGTGTTGTAGTTGGTAACGCTTTCCCAGACTGGGTAGGGTCGCTTACCAATTCATTTACTTATGGTAACTTTAGCCTATCAGCTAATGTAGAATATAAAAAAGGTGGTTCTGTATATGATTCTGCAAGACGTAATTCTATACGTGATGGTACGGTAGCAG
>CAYPAK010000229.1:0-2462 GCA_964408665.1 uncultured Flavobacteriaceae bacterium
ACCATTGTTACAGTAAAACCAAATGTAGTTTTAATAATTATGGAGAGTATGTCAGCAGCCAAAATGACTTATTTTGGAAACACACATAATATTACACCATTTTTAGACAGTTTATCTACAAAATCATTGTTTTTTACCAAGATGTATTCTGCAGGAAAACATACTTATAACGGCATATTTAGTACATTGTATTCATTTCCAGCATTATTTAGAGAACATACTATGACTAAAATTCGTCATTATGAGGGTTTACCTAAAACACTATTAAAGAATGGCTATTCTACCATATTTTTTGCCACTCATGACGGTCGGTTTGATAATGAAGAAGGCTTCTTGAGAGCTAATAGCTTTGAGCAAGTAATCAGTCAAAAGAATTATCCTAAAAAAGAAATAAAAACACCTTATGGCGTCCCTGATGATTTTATGTTTCGTTTTGCTGTTCCTGTTTTAACAAAATTAGCCGAAAAAGACAAGCCTTTTTTAGCAACATTTATGACTACAAGTGACCACGGTCCTTATTACGTACCTCCATATTTCCACCCAAAAGCAACAGAAACACTTAATAAATCTACCGAATATGCCGATTGGTCTTTGCATAGATTTCTTACACTAGCATCCAAAGAAACTTGGTATGATAATACTATTTTTGTTTTTATAGCAGATCACGGTCAAGCCATAAGCCCTCAATATGATATTCCACTTAATTACTTTCATATTCCGATGTTAATCTACACGCCAAACGGAAGTGTAGCTAGTAAAAAATATGAACAAATGGCTGCTCAAATAGATGTTTACCCTACGTTAATGGGTTTGCTTAAACAAACGTATGTTAATAATACATTAGGAATTGATTTATTAAAAGATACTAGAAAATATGTGCTTATAAATAATGATGATGATATAGGTGTTTTAGATACTATTAATCTTTGCATAATGAAAAATCAACTTAAAGAGCTGTCACTTTATAATTATAGCGCATCATTAAAAAATAATTATATCAATAAAAACAAGCGCAAAGCTGATGAAATGACAATTTTTGCTAAAGCAATGCTTCAAGTGACTAAAAAAATGCTAGTAGATAAAACAATTTTATTAGATAGTATTTAGCTTTTAATTGTTAATAACTTCAAGCAAAACAGCTTAATTACCTTTGTAGTTAAGCTGTTTTTTTTGTTATATTTGTATTTGGAATAAAAAAAAGCATAAAATCTAAAATAGATGAGCGAAGAAAAGAAAAAAAATCAATATTCAGCCGATAGTATTCAGGCGCTAGAAGGGATGGAACATGTGCGTATGCGTCCTTCTATGTATATAGGAGATGTAGGAGTGCGTGGTTTACACCATTTAGTATATGAAGTAGTAGATAACTCTATAGATGAGGCAATGGCAGGTCACTGTAATGCTATAGATGTAGTTATAAATGAAGATAATTCATTAACCGTACGCGATAATGGTCGTGGTATTCCTGTTGGAATGCACAAAAAAGAAGGTGTTTCTGCTCTTGAAGTAGTAATGACTAAAATCGGTGCAGGAGGGAAGTTTGATAAAGATTCTTACAAAGTATCTGGGGGGCTTCACGGTGTTGGAGTTTCTGTAGTAAACGCCTTGTCTAATCATCTTACTGCTCGTGTTTTTCGAGAAGGAAAAATATACAAGCAAGAATATGCAAAGGGGAAACCTTTATATCCTGTAAAAATAGACGGTGATTCAAACGATAGAGGTACAGAAGTTACCTTTATGGCTGATGATACTATTTTTCAAACAGAGATAGTATTTAACTATGAAACCTTAGCAGCACGTTTGCGTGAACTAGCTTTCCTTAATAAAGGTATCCGTATTTCTATAACCGATAGACGAAACAAAGACGAAGAAGGAAACTTTATCCGTGAAGATTTTCATAGTGAAGAAGGACTTAAAGAATTTGTAAGATACCTTGAAGAAACTAGAGAGCCACTTATTCCTAATGTTATCGCTATGGAAGGCGAGAAAAATGGTATTCCTGTAGAGGTTGCGATGACGTATAACACTTCGTATGCAGAAAATTTACATTCTTATGTAAATAATATCAATACACATGAAGGAGGAACACACCTTTCGGGTTTTAGACGTGGACTTACGGGTACGTTGAAAAAATATGCCGATAAATCAGGATTGTTAGACAAATTAAAATTTGATATAGCAGGTGATGACTTTAGAGAAGGACTTACCGCTATTATTTCTGTAAAAGTAGCTGAACCACAATTTGAAGGACAAACCAAAACAAAATTAGGAAATAGAGAAGTATCTGCAGCTGTAAGTCAAGCAGTTTCTGAAATGCTTTCTGATTATTTAGAAGAAAATCCTAATGAAGCAAAAGTAATTGTTCAGAAAGTAATACTTGCCGCTCAAGCACGTCATGCTGCTAAGAAAGCGCGTGAAATGGTGCAGCGTAAAACGGTAATGAGCATTGGTGGTTTGCCTGG
>CAYPAK010000230.1:0-2450 GCA_964408665.1 uncultured Flavobacteriaceae bacterium
TTTTTTAAAGCTCATCTTCAAGTATTAGTTTAAAATTAAGTAAAACTCCTGCTCGCATTATTTTTAGGGATATATTTTTTTTGTGAAACAAAATAGTGTTTATTTTTTCTAGGGAGTAGTTATAAGCTTCTTTGTCATTTATACTTATAAGTTTATCACCATTTTGAAGCCCTACTTTATCAGCAGGAGAACCTTTGCGAATATGATTTATGGTGTAGTTTACTACTCGTTTAAAAATAAGAACTTTTTCTATTTCTACTGTAAAAACACTTGCTGTTTCATTATCATCATCATTAGTTTTATTACTTATTTTTTCTATGGTGTCGGCTATGATTTGTTTTCCATTATAGATAAGGTTTATGCCACTTTTGTTGTAATAGAAAGGTGTTTTAAAATATTTATTTCTTTTAAATAAAAACCGTTTATTTGGGTAGTCTATTATAACATTAAATCGTTTTAAAACACGTGAGCCAATAGATCCATTTCTTCCTTGATTCAGATACTTTTTAATATCAATAGCTGTAGAATCAGGAAAAGAAACAATAGGTTTTTTAAAATGATATTTACCAATACTTAGTTGGTGAAATTTGGCACGTTTGCCATAAATAGTGCCATTTAGCCCTACGCCCAAAAAATCAATTATGTTTTTTTTAGGAATATAGATACCATTACTTTGGTCTTCAAAAATCCAAAAAGCATCTCCGCCACCTGTGTCAACAAGCATTTTCAAAGCTGTTTTTTTCTTTTCTTCTTGCTGATATATTGTAATATAGGGTTTGTCATTTTTTAGTGTTAGCGGAAGTACTTCGCACTTTCTACATTTTATTTTATCAAAATAATCAGGATCGTAAAAAGTTATTTTTTTACTAGAATAATTTATTTTAACAATAAAATTTTTAAATAAAGCAGCGCCAATCATACCGTGAATAGCCATTCCATAGCTAGAAGAAAAATCAATACTAGTAGTTATAGGAATAAAAAGCGGAACAGCATTTAGTTGAATAGATTTGAGTTGTAGTAAGTTATGAGTAGATTTTACAGCTTTTATATCGTTATTTTCACCAAGCCCTTTAATAGTAAATACCCTTTTGTTTTTTAGTGCCAAACTATCTATAAGTTTACTGTCTAATAATAGTGTTGCTTGCGACCCTGTGTCTATAATGAAATTTAATGAAGTGCCATTAACAGCAATTGGCAAAATAATGGTATTGTTTATAAATTTAAACCTAAAAACTTCTTTGTGTTTAGGGTTTTGTAAAATGCTATTCTTTTGAGCAAAACTACTGCTAATGAAGGAACAACTAAGTAAAAAATAAACAATTCTTTTTTTCATAAGCTAAAGATAGCGAATATATTGCGTTTATTTCTTAATCATTTGTTAAAAGCATTAGTAAAGTTCAATATTTTTTTGCACTTTTGCTTTATAATATAGAGAGAATAATTATGCCAAAGATAGCCAAAAAAGGCACAAAAATGCCTGAATCACCCATACGAAAACTTGTACCTTATGCCGAAGATGCTAAAAAAAGAGGTGTTACGGTTTTTCACCTTAATATCGGTCAGCCTGATATAAAAACACCACAAGTAGCCTTAGATGCTGTAAAAAATAGCGATATAGAGGTGCTTTCTTATAGTCGTTCCGAAGGGTCAGATACCTATAGAGAGAAATTAGCAACGTATTATAATAAACATAATATTCCTGTTAATGCATCCGAAATAGTAGTTACTACAGGAGGCTCTGAGGCATTACTATTTACTTTAGGAAGTATAGCAGACGCAGGTGATGAAATTATTATCCCTGAGCCATTTTATGCTAATTATAATGGGTTTGCAACAGCAAGTGGCATTAACGTTGTCCCAGTAGAATCTAGTATTGATAATGCGTTTGCATTACCACCAATAGCTGATTTTGAAAAATTAATAACCGCCAAAACTAAGGCGATTCTTATCTGTAACCCAGGTAATCCTACGGGCTATTTATATACCAAAGAAGAGTTAGAAAAATTAAAAGAAATAGCCCTAAAGCACGATTTATTTATCATAGCCGATGAGGTATATCGTGAGTTTGTATATGACGGTTTAAAACATCATGCTATAATGGAACTTTCAGGTTTAGCAGATCATGCTATTATGATAGATTCTGTTTCTAAACGTTATAGCATGTGTGGTGCTCGTGTAGGTTGTGTAGTTACTAAAAATAAAGAACTTATTGCTACCGTATTGAAATACGCACAAGCACGCCTAAGTCCGCCAACTTATGCACAGATAGCAAGCGAAGCTGCTTTAGAAACACCACAGTCGTATTTTGATGAGGTATTAGCAGAATATCAAGCGCGCAGAAATACACTTATTGCCGCTTTACAGCAAATTGAAGGTGTAAAAGTAGCGCGTCCTAAAGGTGCTTTTTATGTTATTGCAGAATTACCTATTGCTGATGCAGATCATTTTGC
>CAYPAK010000231.1:0-2449 GCA_964408665.1 uncultured Flavobacteriaceae bacterium
TAAGCAAATATTACACTGATATAAGTAATGATAATACCTACGATGGTTATGATACATTCAATCTAAGAATGGGTTATAAAAAGAATAATATTGACGTATTTCTAAACATTATGAACCTTACAGACGAACTATATAGTACTCGTGTAAACACAGCATGGGGAAGAACAAGTTATACTCCTGGAATGCCTCAAACATTTCTGTTTGGTATAAACTATAACTTCGAAAAAAAATAAATTGATTGATTGTTAGTTAACACTTCAGCCTATATCATTTTTTTTAATATAGGCTGATTTTAGCAAAAAAAATATGAAATTATTAAAACTATTTGTGATTACATTACTATTTGTATCATGCAACAAAGAACCTCTAGACACTACAACAAAAAAAATAACTAATGCAAAGAACAATGCAGCAGCTCCTTTTTTATTTAAAACCAAAAATAATATACTACTCTCTTGGACAGAAATAAAAAAAGATAAAACTAAAAATCAATTAAAATATGCTCCATTTGACCACACAAATCATAAATTTGGGAACGATATATTAGTCAGCCCTGCTACGGGTTTACAATTTCACGCTGAGAGCATGGCAAAAGTTGGAATGACCGAAAAAGGAATTACTTATGCTGTATATAGACGTAAATCTAAAAATAGTAAATCTCGATTTGGAGGACATATTTACTATTGCACCTCAACTGATAACGGGAAAAATTGGGGAAAAGAAAAAAAACTCGTAATAGATAGTACTTCAACTAGCCAAGCATTCTTTGATTTAGCTAGGCTTCCCGATGGCGAGCTTGGACTAATATGGCTAGATAGCCGTAAACCAATAGCAAAAGAACGTATAGGAAAGACCATCTATTTTGCAAGGACAACTAACAACAATGAATTTACTAATGAAAAAGCAATTATTGGAGGAACTTGCGAATGTTGTAGAACAGAATTATACATTGATACTAAAAAAAATATACATGTTGCATATAGAAATCAAATCCATAAAGAAAATATAGATTTTGATGATAATGGAGATGTAGAAATACGAGATATGTATTACAGTATATCTAAAGATAATGGCAAGACATTTAGTGACCCTATTGTTATTAGCCAAGATAACTGGCATATTAACGGCTGTCCACACACAGGGCCAACCCTAGCAGAGAATTCAAACAAACTAGCGGTAGTGTGGTTTACTGCTGCAAATGATTATGCAGGTATATTTTATAGTGAAAAAGAAAAGGCTAATTTTAAGAAACGAATTTTAATTAGTAAAAACGGTAGACATCCTCAAATGATTGCTATCTCTTCTAGTTTTTATATTGTTTATGAAGAATACTATGAAAAAAACGAAAAAGGATATACAAAAATTGTTTTAAAAAAAATAACAAATAACAAAACTGAAGAAGTCGAAATAAGTAAACCATTAACAAATAATGAACATCCTGTAATAGTTAAAATTAATAGTGATTATCTTGGAATAGTTTGGACAAATACGGATACTCGAAATTCTAAAGTATTTTTTAAATTACATAAAATAAATTGATTGTTAGTTAAAAAAGCCTAGTAATTGAATATAATTACTAGGCTTTTAATGAATAATCAAAAATATAACTTCTTAGAAACAGTATTTATTTGCTTCTAATAATTCTTTTGCAATAGTTCTTCTTAGCAAAACAGGATTAGGCGCATTTACATATTTTGTAAAGCGTTTTATTCCCATAAGCATCATACGTTGCTCATCATCGGCAGCAAAATAGTAAACGGCTTCTTTGGCTGCTTTTTCTATTTTTTGAACCGCATTAAATAAGTTTAATTTTGCCATAGCATAGCGTGCTTCTCCTTTTACTTTTTTAGCTTTTAGAATAGCTGATTCTGCCATATAAATTTCTATCATTATATCAGCTGCTAAACCTACAAGTTGTTGCTCTTTGCCCAGTTCCATTCCAAATTTTTGCACAGCACTACCTGCTATCATTAAAAACGCATCTTTTAGCTTTTTAATCATTGCTAATTCTTCGCTCATTGGTTCCGAGAAATCAGGTTTATCAAAAGAAGGCATTCCCATAAGGCTTTTTCCTACAGCAGTAGCAGGACCTAATAAATCTACCTCTCCTTTCATCGCTTTTTTAAGCAACATACTAATAGTTAAGAGTTTGTTTATCTCATTAGTTCCTTCATAAATACGTGTAATACGCGCATCACGCCAAGCAGATTCTACAGGCATTTCGGTAGAGAACCCCATTCCTCCAAAAATTTGAATTCCTTCATCAGTAACAAACTGTGACGTTTCTGACGCATATACTTTTAGTATTGCTGCCTCTATGGCATACTCGCTAAACGCTTTTAATTCTGCGGTGTGTTCAGCATCTCCTTCCTGAACACGGGCTGTAATAAAATTTTCTATATCTTTTGCGGCACGATAACTCCCCGCATCACTTACAAAGGTACGTGTT
>CAYPAK010000232.1:0-2446 GCA_964408665.1 uncultured Flavobacteriaceae bacterium
TTCAGGGTGACGTCTAGCTGCTTTATACTACAACTCCCCAACGTCATGCTGAACTTGATTCAGCATCTGCCGTAATGAAGACGTCTTTAAGTCATAAAGCGAAGCGCTCATCAGTCGTTTACTATTTTCTCATCAAATATCAATTTGTTTCCAGCGGATATCAATTCTATTTTTTATAAAGCATAAATTCATGTACTTTTGTTTTAAAGTTAATTTGAAAAACAATACTCTTTATGGAAAATGTAATACCAAAATATACGCGCCCGATACCAAGCAAATCAGATCCAATAAGTTATGCTAGCTTTTGGGATGATGCGGTAGATGCTTTTGATGAAAAAAAGTATGTAGAGACAGTTATCAATGTGTTGTCATATATGAATCCTGATATTTTTGATGGTGTTGATACAAGTGGTGGCGAATTTGAAATTACAAAAATGCAAGGTTCTGCCGAGATATATATTAAAGTCACAAAAACAACTTTTAGTGTTAAAGCACCGTTTCTTAAAATCACTAACGAAACCAATGAAGTAGCCTTGCTGCGTAAAATTGCAGAAGTTAATTTTACCCCATTGCGTTTAGCACAAATTCGTCTTAAAGATAAGGAATTGTGGTTTGAGTACGAAACATCATTGACGCTTTGTCAGCCAAATAAAATTTATAATGTATTGCGTAATATCGCTATATATGCTGATGATTATGATGATTTATTCATTGATAAATACAAGGCAGCTTTTTATAAAACGCCAAAAGTAACACCTTTGACCGATAGCGAAAAAGAAATAGTTTGGAATCAAATCAATACTATTTTTGAAGAATACAAAAACTACGAAACCTTTTTTGAAGATAAACGATGGGATGATTGGGTTTGGGATTTAATAGTGATTTCGTTACTCAAAATATCGAATATGCCTTATGTAAATGGGAAATTACGTTCTGATTTAATAAAGAATATCAGTATGCTTTTTGATGGTGATATTAACTACAAACATCGTTTAGATAAAGGGAAAAATTACATGCATGGTCTTATTGCTCAATCTCAAGAAGAAATCATGAAAAATGTATATCATGCCGATGCCTTTATTTCATTAAGATGGAGAAGTTCTCCTGAAAAAATTACCGATAGACTAAATAATTATTTAGAAAAAGTAAAAGAGTACGAAAAAGATGGAAGTAATTTTAATGTATCGTATTACTTACAATTTATTTTGCTAAAACTTATTTATGACTATAATTTAGATGAAAAATACAAAGATGCCATAGAAACAGTTTTGGAAGAAGTATCGGGTTTAGAACCAACAGAATCAGCACCAAAACTAATAAAAACATTTTATGCATTGCAAACAGGTTCTATTAATAAAGAGGATGCAACAAAAAAGAAAAAAGGATTCTTTTCTAATTTATTTAATTAAGCAACAATGAAAAATATACAAAACTCCATATATAAAATAATTACCGCTAGTGGTACAGGAACAGGATTTAAAGTAGCTAATCATGATTTTTTAATTACCAATTATCACGTAGTAAGTGGTAGTAAAACCGTAGCTGTAGAAGATCATAACCAAAACCGGTATTTTGCCACGGTAGCAATGGTAAATCCCGAAGTAGATTTGGCTTTTCTTGATGTTTCTGATTTAAAGAATGTAAAGGGAACGATACAACTTGACCCTAATAATGAAGTGGAAAACCTGCAAAAAGTGTACATCAACGGTTTTCCGTTTGGCATGCCTTTTACCGTTACCGAAGGGGTTGTTTCTGCGGTAAATCAACCAATGAATGGGCGTAACTATGTGCAGACAGACGCAGCAGTAAATCCAGGAAATTCTGGAGGGCCTATGCTTAATGAAGATGGTGTTTTAGTAGGTGTTACTACCTCTAAATTTACTGAGGCAGATAATGTAGGTTTTGGTATAAAACACACAGATGTTATCAAAGAAATCAATGATTTTTCTTTTGAGGATGTAAAATATCGTGTAAAATGTAACTCTTGTGATCATTATACTGATGAAAAAACAGAGTTTTGTGCTAACTGTGGTAATAATATTGATATTTCGGTATTTGAAGAGTTCGAAAAATCACATTTTGCCAATTTTACCGAAGACGCTTTAATTAAATTAGGTGTAGATCCTGTGCTTTGTAGAGCAGGACGTGATTATTGGGAATTTCACCAAGGAAGTGCTTTAGTGCGTATTTTTATTGTAAATAATAATTATCTTTACGCTACATCACCATTAAATAATTTGCCTAAAGATAATTTAAAAGAATTATTAGTTTACTTAACGAACACTAATATATCTCCTTATCAATTAGGAGTTTATAACAATAAAATTTATATTTCGTACCGTAAACACCTATCAGCTATTTATGCTGATAAAAAAGAGCAAATAAAAGAAGATCTTATCAATCTAGCTCTTAAAGCAGATGAATTAGATGATTTTCTTAGAGATAC
>CAYPAK010000233.1:0-2425 GCA_964408665.1 uncultured Flavobacteriaceae bacterium
TTTTCTTACATCCTTTCAGGAACGTCAATTCCTAATAATGAAAAAGCATCTTTTATGAGCATACTTGTTTTAGCAGAAAGTTGTGTTCTAAATATTTTTTCCTGTTCATCGGTAGCGCCTAATATAGATACTGATTGGTAAAACGAATTGTACTGTTTTACTAAATCATAAGTATAATTGGCTATAAGTGCAGGGCTATGATTTTTGGCAGCTTGTTGTATTATTTCAGGGAATTGCATCATTATTTTAATGAGTTCTTTTTCCTTATCAACAAGTGTAATGTTTTTTATATCTTGAGAATAATCAAATGTTGCTTTGCGCAATATAGACTGTATTCTAGCATAGGTATATTGTATAAAAGGCCCTGTGTTTCCTTGAAAATCAATACTTTCTTTTGGGTCAAATAAGATACGCTTTTTAGGGTCAACTTTAAGTATAAAATATTTTAAAGCACCTTTTCCTATTATTTTGTAGAGCTTTTCTTTGGCTTCATCAGCATAACCGTCAAGTTTACCTAATTCTTGTGAAATAGCTTTGGCTGTATCGGTCATTTCTGCCATTAAATCATCGGCATCTACTACGGTTCCTTCACGTGATTTCATTTTCCCTTCAGGTAAATCTACCATTCCGTAAGATAAATGATATAGACTTTCTGCCCAATCATAACCTAGTTTTTTTAAGATAAGAAATAACACTTTAAAGTGGTAATCTTGCTCATTACCAACAGTATAAATGAGGCTTTCTAAATCATATTCTTTAAAACGTTGTATGGCAGTTCCTATATCTTGCGTAATGTAAACGGCTGTTCCATCGGCACGAAGTACAATTTTTTCATCAAGTCCTTCATCGGTTAAATCACACCAAACAGAGCCATCTTCTTTTTGTATAAAAACACCATCTTTTAAGCCTTTAGCTACAACGTCTTTCCCTAGTAAATAGGTATTGCTCTCATAATAGTTTTTATCAAAATCAACGCCCATTTCACGGTAGGTGGTTTCAAAACCATCATAAACCCATTGGTTCATTTTTTTCCATAAAGCAATGGTTGCTTCGTCTCCAGCTTCCCATTTTTTGAGCATTTGTTGTGCTTCAAGTAGGAGTGGAGCTTGTTTTTTTGCTTCATCTTCGGTTTTTCCTGCTGCAATTAATTCTTTGATTTCTGCTTTGTAGGCTTTATCAAAAGCTACATAGTAGTTTCCTACTAGTTTGTCGCCTTTTAAGCCAGTACTTTCTGGTGTTTCACCATTACCAAAGCGTTGCCAAGCAAGCATAGATTTACAAATATGAATACCTCGGTCATTTATAATCTGCGTTTTATAGACTTTTTTTCCTGATGCTTTTATGATTTCAGCTACAGAATAACCTAATAGATTATTACGAATATGTCCTAAATGCAAAGGTTTATTGGTGTTTGGCGAAGAATATTCTACCATTACCGCTTTATCAGTCTCTTTTGCATTAACAAAACCAAAATGTTTTTCTTCTTGTATTTGGTTAAATTGAGTGATGAAATAATTATCAGCAAAAGAAATATTTAAAAAGCCTTTGACTACATTGTAAGCTGTTATTTCGCTTACGTTTTCTTGTAAGTAAGTACCTATTTGTGCTGCAATAACCGCAGGATTTCCCTTGAGTTGTCTTAATAATGAAAAAACAACTAGCGTTTTATCTCCTTCAAAATCTTTGCGAGTTTCTTGTAGTTCAATTTTTTCAACTTCTTGGTTAAAAATGCTTTGAATGGCTTTTTTTATTTCCTGTTCTAAATTCATTAGTTGTATAATTATAACTCGTTTTTTTTAATTTATTCTTCTCCAGCTACATAATCTTTTAGATAGCTAAATCGTTTGGTTAGTTTTCCGTCTTTAGTCATTAGCGAACGTTTTAATATGCCACTTTCATCATTATTAAAGAATGCAGGTAATACATGTTTTTCAAACATTTTTCCAAATCCTGTAGAGGCATCTTTAGGTAATTCGCAAGGTAGATTATCTACTGCCATAACCGCTATAACATCATTTTTGGTATAATCATCTTCGCTTTCAGTTGCAGGATTGTATCCGTAGATAGGGTCTGCAATGGTAGAAGGTTTTATGGTACAAGCCACGGGGCCATCTATATCACAACTAATATCGGCAACCACTTTGATGTTAAAATCAGAAGATTTAATATCTTCTCTAGTGAAAATGTATGGAGCGCCATCAGCATAGAAATGCCCAGAAACATACATGTCAGCCACTTGAGCAAAGCGCATAAAATCGCTTTTATATTCTTGCGGGTTTTGAAAAAAGTCTGTAATATCTAGCTTTTTACCATCTTTGCGTTTTACGTATTCACCGCAACCTATTTGTGTATAAACACTTTGGTTATAGATTTTATTGATAAAATCACTAGCGCTTACTTCTTGGAGTCCCATACCGTCAAGCAT
>CAYPAK010000234.1:0-2420 GCA_964408665.1 uncultured Flavobacteriaceae bacterium
TACTTCGTCTTTTTTACGTATTGTGTTAAGATAACGATATGTTGTCCATCTACGCGTCCTTCTATATGCTCTGCATTATCGTGAACCAAAGAAATACGATGTACTGCCGCTCCACGTTTGGCAGTAAAACCACCACCTTTTACTTTTAGGTCTTGGATAAGCACTACAGAATCGCCATTTTCTAGAATATTACCATTACAGTCTTTGTGTATTATCAACTCTGACGCATCTTTACCATCTCCTGCAGCCTCTGCCCATTTAAGTCTATCTTCTTCAAAGTATAGCATATCTAGTAGGTCTTGTGGCCAACCTTCATTGCGTAAACGTGTAAGCATACGCCAAGCAAGCACTTGCACTCCTGGCACTTCACTCCACATACTATCGTTTAAACAACGCCAATGGTTAGCATCCATATTATCTGGATTTTCTATTTGGTCAAGGCAAGTAGCACATACTACTACTTTAGAATCGTCTCCTATTGCTGGTGCAAAAGAAACTTCGTGTACACTTAGGTTTTTATCATTAGTACATAGCTCACATTTATTAGCGCTACGGTCTTGTAATTCTTTGGAAATACTCATTGTAATTTATTTATATATTAATGATACAAAATTAGTATTATTATGCTTTTAAACAAATTTATTAGTCTTAATAAAATTCAGCTTTTTTCTTTGTAATAGAAATTGTATTTTTACCACAAATAATAAACTTATGACTATAGCAACTTATCAAGAAGTATTCCTAGCATTCCTAAAGAAAAACAGCATTGATAAAAACCCTAAAAATCTTTATACTCCTATTAATTATATTTTAGATTTAGGAGGAAAGCGCATACGTCCTACTCTATTATTAATAGCTGCAGATTTATTTGGAAACGCACATCAAAAAGCATTGGATGCAGCGCTTGCAGTTGAAGTTTTTCATAATTTCACACTTTTGCACGATGATATTATGGATAATTCACCTTTACGAAGAGGAAAAACTACAGTCCACGAGAAATGGGATACCAATACCGCAATTCTTTCTGGAGATGTAATGCTTATCAATGCCTATCAATATTTAGAAAAATATGATGCTAGTAGTTATAAAGCATTGATGCAACTTTTTTCTAAAACAGCCCAAGAGGTTTGTGAAGGACAACAATATGATGTAGATTTTGAAACATTAAACAACGTAAAAATCACTGATTATATAGAAATGATACGTCTCAAAACAGCGGTTTTACTGGCTTGTTCCCTAAAAATGGGTGCTATTATTGCAAATGCTAGTACTGCCGATGCAACTACTATATATAACTTTGGTATTAATCTAGGTTTAGCTTTTCAGTTACAAGATGATTTACTTGATGCTTTAGGTAATCCTAAGACATTTGGCAAGCGTATTGGTGGAGATATTATAGCTAATAAAAAAACCTATTTACATTTACTTCTTTTAGAAAAAGCAGATAAAACTGATAAAGAAACTATTTTAACACTTTACAATAACAAAACTAAAGCAGCTGAAGAAGCTCATAAAATAAGTGTAATTACTGATTTTTATAAAAAATATGGTATTGACAAAGCAACAGAACAATTAATAAATACCTATTCTAATAAAGCACTAGAAAATTTAAATCAAATTTCAGCCGAAAACGAAGCAAAAACGCTTTTAGCAAGTTATGTAAGTAAACTACAATCAAGAACTGTATAATGCAATTACCAAAAATAACCGCTTATTTAGATTTTGAAAAACAGCTTGAATTAACTGATTTTTTTAACGATTTGAAAGCTCAAATCATAAAAGATTTTAATAGCATTGGGCTTTATCCTGAGCTTGCAGAAACCGAAAATCCTAAAGATTTTTATGCAGAATTGTATCGTATTATACAATATTTAGTAGAACAGCGCTTTGGTGATTTTCTGAACCTACTCTATCGTATAGATGTTCCTGAACAAAAAATAAAGCA
This sequence comes from uncultured Flavobacteriaceae bacterium, assembly GCA_964408665.1. Lineage (GTDB taxonomy): Bacteria > Bacteroidota > Bacteroidia > Flavobacteriales > Flavobacteriaceae > JALSVQ01. The sequence continues at coordinate 1,946 of CAYPAK010000234.1, forward strand.
ACTTATCGCCCAAGCCAATGAAGACGTAATTACACCTATTACTTTGCTTGTTTTACAACGCGAATATCAAAAGATTTGGCTACGGAAGAAGTATAGTTAAAAGTAAAAAGTAGTGAGTAAAAGGTTAAAGAAAACGTCACCCTGAACTTGATTCAGGGTCTGTTGATTTCAAATAAAACGCCTTCATTACAGCAGATGCTGAATCAAGTTCAGCATGACTATAACTAAAAAGCATAAAAAAAGACTTCCTGCTAGAAGTCTTTTTTGTATATTATTTCGTCTCTGATTAAAAGTTTACATAAGGACAATCACAGTGATAGCGCTCTGGCTTACAAGCAAAATTAAATCCTAAAGTAACTTGATGATATCCTCCATCTTTAAACACTACATCATCTAATTGATGTGTGTATGTATATGAAAACATCATTTTTTTATAGTTAAGTCCTATAATAGGTGTAATATAACTATTATCTTG
>CAYPAK010000235.1:0-2419 GCA_964408665.1 uncultured Flavobacteriaceae bacterium
GGTCAGGGGTTCGAATCCCTTATTGCCCACTAAAATTTAACCTCAAGAAATTTCTTGAGGTTTTTTTATGCTTATACTTTTAGCTAAAAGATAAAAAAAGCCAAATTGATAACTCAATTTGGCTTTTAATATTCTATATAATTAGATGGAATATTATTTAAACATACCTCCTAAAAATTTCATACCAATACTTGCTACATCATCTACAATGCTACCATCACCATCGCTATCTAAAAACTTTTCTATAATAGATTGTTCTTTAGCATCGTGCTGATTCATCATTCCTCCTAATAAGCTAGAAATATCTGATGGATTACTTACATTGTTTTGTCTTGTTTGTTTACCAAGGTAACCCATAATAAATGGCGCTGCCATTTTAAGCATTTTTGCTGCAGACCCCATATCTAAACCTGTAGATTGTCCTATAGCATTAGCTACATTTTCTTTTTTATCTCCAAAAATATGCCCTAAGATACCATCTCCATCTTGCATCACCTCTTCTGCCTTAGATGAGTTGCCAAAGATATCACCTATTTGGTCAAAAATACCACCGTCATGTTTTGATGATAAAGCACTTAAAAGTCCTGCCGCACCAGATTCACTTGATGCGTTTTTGTTCATTGCTCCTAGTATAAGCGGTAAAGCTGATGTAAGTGCATTTGCTGTTTTAGATTGGTCTTGCCCCAGTTGGTTACTCATTCCTGATACCAATTGACGCCCCATATCACTGTTTAATAAGTCTAAAATTCCTGCCATGTTCAATTATTTATTTTAATGTTAATTTATATGTTGCAATATACAAAAAACATACCAAAAAAAATAATTTTTTATTTTGACTTTTTTTTGATAAAAATTGTATATTGTGCTAACAAACACTCAATTATATGCTTACAAAAGTTTATGGAAGTTCCTTTTTTGGAATTGATGCTACCATCGTAACGGTAGAAGTAAATATTAACAAAGGTATAGGCTACCATTTAGTTGGCTTACCTGACAATGCAATAAAAGAAAGCAGCTACCGCATAGCAGCAGCTTTAGATAATAATGGCTACAAACTGCCTGGTAAAAAAATCACTATAAACATGGCTCCCGCCGATATGCGCAAAGAAGGTGCAGCTTATGATTTAACTATTGCTTTAGGTATTTTAGCAGCTAGTAATCAAATAAAATCTAAAACTATTGGCGATTATATTATACTTGGCGAATTATCGTTAGATGGAAGCCTGCAACCTATAAAAGGGGTACTCCCTATTGCTATTCAAGCAAAGAAAGAAGGTTTTAAAGGATTAATAATTCCTCAACAAAATGCAAAAGAAGCAGCCATAGTAACTGGTCTTGAAGTTTATGGTGTGACAAGTATTCTTGAAGTTATTAATTATTTTGACAAAGGAGTTCCTTTAGAACAAACCCTATTAAACATTGCAGATGAATTTAATAATTTCAAGGAAGAATTAGAATTTGATTTTTCGGATGTAAAAGGTCAAGAAAGTATTAAACGGTGTATGGAGATAGCTGCCTCTGGCGGTCATAACATTATCCTTATTGGCCCTCCCGGAAGTGGTAAGACTATGCTTGCAAAGCGCCTACCCTCTATCCTACCACCTATGACTCTAGAAGAAGCCTTAGAAACTACCAAAATACATTCTGTTGCAGGAAAAACTAAGGAAGGAAGTGGCTTAGTCAGCCAACGTCCTTTTAGAAGTCCACATCATACCATTTCTGATGTTGCGCTTGTAGGAGGCGGCTCTTATCCACAACCTGGCGAAATTTCATTAGCCCATAATGGTGTTTTATTTCTTGATGAATTGCCTGAGTTTAAGCGTACTGTTTTAGAAGTAATGCGTCAACCCTTAGAAGATAGAGAAGTTACTATATCTAGAGCACGATTTACTGTTACTTATCCTACGAGTTTTATGCTTGTAGCTAGTATGAATCCAAGTCCTAGTGGTTATTTTGTGGATGCCTCTAACCCTATGACCTCATCGGCTAGTGAAATGCAGCGCTATTTGAGTAAAATTTCAGGGCCATTATTAGATAGAATAGACATTCATATTGAGGTTTCTCCTGTGCCTTTTGAAGAATTATCTAATGACAGAAAAGGGGAATACAGCAAAAGCATTAGAGAGCGTGTTATCAATGCTAGAGCAATACAAACAGCACGCTATAAAGACAATCCTTTTGTGCATTATAATGCGCAAATTCGCACGAAACAATTGGAAGAATTCTGTAAACTCGATGAAGCAAGTCTAACGCTATTAAAACAAGCAATGGAAAAACTAAATCTATCTGCTCGTGCTTATGATAGAATTCTTAAAGTATCACGTACTATTGCAGACTTAGAAAATGCTAAAGACATCGCTCCACATCATATTGCGGAAGCTATACAATACAGAAGCCTTGACAGAGATGGTTGGCTGGG
>CAYPAK010000236.1:0-2406 GCA_964408665.1 uncultured Flavobacteriaceae bacterium
CCCAAAGCAAAAGGGCCGCGAATAAGACTTCCGTCTAGTATTTTACTATTTTTTCCAATGTAAATTACGCCTTCGCTCGCATTAAGAATTACGTGTTCTAAAATAGCTCCCGCTTCTATAAAAATATTTTCAGGGTTTTGTGTTTGCACATGACTAGGAATTTCTTGAGAATTTCTATTTGCGGTTATTAGCTTAAAATCAGCCGTTATTTCTTCGCCATTTAGACTAAAGATGTCGTAGGTATTGCTTATTTGTTTTACGTTTTTTTTATATTGAATTTTTTCTTGCTTGTCTAATTGAACTTCTTCATCTTCTTTGCTATAAAAAGCGATTAATAAATCATCATTGTATAAAGCTTGATTTTGGTTTAACTTTTTGATAGTATTGACTAAATGTTCATTAGGAATAATAGAGCTGTTGATTAATATATTTCCTTCAAACTCTACCATTGGGTATTTTTCACTTAAATAATCTTCAGTAATTGTTGAAGTAGTGCTGTTTAAAAAATGTTCCCATTTTTCTCGTAAAGTCAAAATGCCGCAACGAATATCGGCTACAGGTCTTGTGTAAGTAAAAGGTAAAAGATTGTCTCTTGTCTCTCCGTCAAAAAGAATATAATTCATCAGTATTAATTTTGTTTACAAAAATACATAAAAAAAGCCATCTTTATAAAGATGGCTTTTACTAATACATTGTGTATTATTATTTTTTGAATTTCGCATACTTGCTTTTGAACTTGTCAATACGTCCAGCAGTATCTACAAGTTTCATTTTTCCTGTATAGTAAGGGTGAGATGTTCTAGAAATCTCTAGTTTGAATAATGGATACTCGGTACCATCAACTTCAAGAGTTTCTTTTGTTTCACAAGTAGATTTAATTAAAAAAACTTCGTCATTAGACATGTCTTTAAATGCTACCATTCTATAATCTTCTGGGTGTATTCCTGCTTTCATAATTCGTATTACTTATATAATCATTTCTTATTTCGAACGGCAAATTTAAAACTATTTTTGGAATTAGCTAAACTTTTTTAAAAATATTTTAATCTTTTTTTAATATAGTAGTTAATTGAAAATAGATACCTTTGCATTATAATTAATATACAAAGATAAAAATAAAAATGAAAAGGGTAGTAGTAGGACTTTCTGGCGGTGTAGATAGTAGCGTGGCTGCATATTTACTTAAAGAACAAGGCTATGATGTTATAGGGCTTTTTATGATTAATTGGAAGGATGATTCTGTTACTATTTCCGATGAATGTCCTTGGTTAGAAGATAGTAATGATGCGATGCTTGTTGCCGAAAAACTAGGAATACCGTTTCAAGTAGTAGATTTAAGTGAGCAATATCAAGCGCGAATAGTAGATTATATGTTTGCCGAATACGAAGCAGGAAGAACGCCAAATCCTGATGTGCTTTGCAATAGAGAGATAAAATTTGATGCTTTTATGAAAATAGCATTAAGTCTAAATGCAGATTATGTAGCTACAGGGCATTATTGTAGAAAAGGAATTATTAAAACTGCCGATGCTGAACGGTATCAATTACTTGCAGGAGTAGATAAGAATAAGGACCAGTCCTATTTTTTATGTCAATTATCACAAGAGCAATTGGCTAAATCATTATTCCCAATAGGAGAGCTTACTAAACCTGAGGTTAGAAAGATAGCGCAAAACTTAGATTTAATTACCGCCGATAAAAAAGATTCTCAAGGGCTTTGCTTTATAGGGAAAGTGCGTTTACCTGATTTCTTACAACAAAAATTAAAACCAAAAGAAGGAAAAATCATTAAAATACCCTTTGATTTTCCTTTATATAATATAGTAGAAAAATCATTTTCTACTAAAGAAGATGAATTAGCATTTAAGGCTAAGCGTATTGCATATAAGCAAGAAGATGGCGTAGTGGTAGGAAAACATCAAGGAGCGCATTATTTTACCGTAGGGCAGCGTAAAGGTTTGGCTGTTGGCGGTATGAAAGAGCCTTTGTTTGTTATAGCAACCGATGTTGAAGAAAATATAATTTACACAGGAGAAGGGAAACAGCATCCAGGACTTTATGGAGCGGTGCTTTTTGTGGCTAATGACGATGTGCATTGGGTGCGCCCAGATTTAAAATTAGCCAAAGGCGAATCCTTGCAAGTAAAAGCGCGTATTCGTTATAGACAAGCATTGGTAGAAGCTACAGTTTATCAGTTTGAAAAAGGGCTTTATGTGGCGTTTGACACAAAGCAATCTGCTATTACTTCAGGGCAGTTTGTAGCTTGGTATCTTGATGATGAGCTTGTGGGAAGTGGTGTTATTGCATAAAAAAAGGCTGTTAGAAATAACAGCCTTTTTTTAGTATATATTTTACAATTTGAAATTAATCAAAGTCTTGTGTAGTTTCAACATACGCTTTTTGAGC
>CAYPAK010000237.1:0-2400 GCA_964408665.1 uncultured Flavobacteriaceae bacterium
TGCTGTTTTGAAATATACATTTGCTACTTTGTTTTTTTCATTTTTCATCTTGTTTTTAAGCATTGCTTTATTAAAACGAAATAATAATAAAGGCTGATGAATAAAAAATTAGTTTTTCCCTTGATAATAGTATTAGCAACAGTATTGTTGTTAGTTCGTTTATTCTATTTACAAATAATACAACATGATTATTATAATAAATTAGCCTTAAGAAACACCAATTCAAAAGAATATATTTATCCAGATAGGGGTTATATTTTTGATAGAAATGATACGTTGTTAGTTTCTAATCAGCCTGTTTATGATATTATGGTTATTCCACGAAAAATAAAAAATCTTGATACTTTGGCATTTTGCAATTTACTAGCTATTGACAAAACAGCGTTTATAAAGCGTATCAAAAAAGCAAGCCGTTATTCTAGAAGATTGGCAAGTGTATTTGAACCTCATTTGACCAAGGAAGAATATACAAAGATTCAAGAGCTAATGTATAAATATGCAGGTTTCTATGTTCAGCGCCGTTCTTTACGAAAATACAATTATGAAAACGCAGCAAATGTATTAGGTTATATACGTGAGGCAACGCCAGGGATTATAGCTAAAAAACCCTATTATAGACAAGGAGATTTAATAGGTATTTCAGGGGTAGAAAAATCGTATGAAAAAATTTTACGCGGAATTCGAGGAGTTCGTTATGGTAGAAAAAACACTTATGGGCAACGTATAAAATCTACACAAGGAATGCAAGATTCCTTAGCAGTGGCAGGTAAAGATATTAATCTAACTATAGATTTAAAATTACAGCAATATGGCGAATTATTAATGCAAGGAAAGCGAGGAGCAATAGTTGCGCTTGACCCTAAAACAGGTGAAATGCTAGCTTTAGTTACAGCGCCATCATATAAACCAAGCCTTTCGGTAAACAAAAGCACACGCAAAGATTTTAATGCTTTATTCGCAGATAAAATTAATCAACCGATGTTAGACAGAGGTTTGCAAGCAACCTATCCACCAGGGTCGCCTTTTAAGGCTGTTGTAGGGCTAATTGCTTTGCAAGATAAGGTTTTGACGCCAAGTGATTTTGTGCGTTGCTATCACGGATTTCATTATGGAAAAAAAGCATTTATGGCTTGTCATTGCGGAACGAATGGAAGTCCTGTGCATTTGGATAAGGCAATTTATCGTTCTTGTAATACTTATTTCGCAACTGCTTATAGAAAAACTACAGAGCATTATGCAACTTCTAAAGAGGGATTAGATAAATGGTCAGAAAAAGTCAAAAACTTTGGTTTTGGGCAGTATTTAGGAGTAGATTTACCTGTAGGAAGTAAAGGGCTTGTTCCTGATGGCGATTTTTACAATCGTTATTACCCTAAGTATAAATGGAAGCCTATGGCAACATTGTCTAATGCTATTGGGCAAGGAGAAGTCTCTACTACACCTATTCAATTAGCGAATATGGCAGCTGCAATTGCTAATAAAGGCTACTATTATACACCTCATGTTGTACAAAAAATAGATGGAAAATTAATAACAAACCCTAAATATACCAAAAAACATGATGTAGGCGTTGATGCACAATATTTTGACCCAATAATTAGTGGGCTGTACGATGTTTATGCAAAACAAGGTACAGGGCGTTTTGCACGAGTTCAAGGTATAAAAATATGTGGAAAAACAGGAACTTCGGAGAACTATGTTAAAGCTAATGGTAAACGTATTAAAATGCCAGACCATTCTATATTTATAGCTTTCGCTCCTAAAGATAATCCTAAAATAGCTTTAGCCGTTTTTGTAGAAAATGGAGGTTACGGTGCTACTTATGCCGCTCCAATAGCAAGTCTTATGGTTGAAAAATATTTAAGGGGAACAATCTCACGAAAAGATTTGGAATGGCGTATGCTAAATGACAAACATTTAGAACAAACATATGAAAACATACAAAAATTAAAAGAGAAACAATGAGAGGGGTGTCGTTTAAATATGCTAATTTAGATTGGTTAAGTGTTTTTTTATTTTCCGCATTACTTTTTATAGGTTGGTTAAGTCTTTATGCAGTGTCAAGTGCTAATGAAGTGAAAGATTTTTTAGATTTAACTACAAGTCATGGTAAACAACTTATTCGTATATTTTTGAGTTTTATTCTCATTTTAATTATATTATTTTCTGACGCTGTAATATTTAAAAAATTCGCCATACTTTTTTACTTATTTGCACTATTGCTTTTGCTAGGTCTTTTTGTTTTTGGTAATAAAATCAATGGCGAAATATCATGGTATCACTTTTTAGGCTTTAGCATTCAGCCCTCAGAATTTGCTAAATTTGCTACAGCCTTAGCGTTTTCAAATTTACTTGCAAGTAAGCAATTTGATGCTGCTAATATAATAGATTGGACAAGAG
>CAYPAK010000238.1:0-2363 GCA_964408665.1 uncultured Flavobacteriaceae bacterium
GAGCAGCCTCCAAGATGTTCTGTAGGAATAACTGCTTCTAATTCTCCTTTTATAATCAAATTAACCGCAGTATCAGGGTCTTTTTCTTCAATTACATAAGCTTTGATGTTTCTTGTAGCTAGTTTTGCTGTTGCTCCTGAGCCAATACCACCAGTAAGAATAATATTTACAGCAAAGAGTTTGTTTTTAGGACTTTCAGAAGTGTCTTCGTGAAAAGTGTATTTTAAGGTTTCTTCTTTATTTAACTCTAATAAATTTTTAGATATAACAATATTGTCTTCTATTTCGTAGATGTAATAGTTTCTACAAGTGCCTGCGTGAGCAGATACGGTTCTTTTGTTCTGTGAAGATACAGCAATTATAGTTTTCATAATTATGATTTTTTTGCAATAATAAGGAAAATATAAATTTATGAAAGTGATATATGTTACAAAAAAAACATCTTAAAGTTAATTAAGATGTTTTTCAAAAAACATACTATGCTTTTTGAGCTTTTTTTGCTGCTTTTCGTTCTTTATACATTTCTATCCAAGAGCCGAATAACCAATAAGGTACGACAAATGTCAATAGAAAAATTAATAACCAAAACCCAATAGTGAATATGGTTAAAAATATAGAGAACCCTACAAACTGATCAAAATCAAACATAATTTCTGTATTTTAGATATATCTAATGGCAAATATAAATAATATTTTTTAGTATTTTACTATTTTTGAATTGATTTTTATTAAAAAAGTACTGTTAATAACTTTGTCATCAATTTAAATCTTTTATTTTTTACGTCATGCTGAACTTGATTCAGTATCTGCCACTAATGAAAACGTCTTTGTTGCATTGTTTCTACTTTTTATTTTCCACTTTCCATTTTTCATTTTTAACTAAAAAAATAAGCTTCTGTTTTACAAATATTCCTTAAATTTGTAGTAATTATAAATCTTAAATTAATTAATGATGAGTTACAGAATAGAACACGATACTATTGGCGAAGTAAAAGTTCCTTCAGATAAATATTGGGGCGCACAAACAGAACGCTCTCGCAATAATTTTAAAATAGGTGCAGCAGCATCTATGCCCAATGAAATTATAAAGGCATTTGCTTACCTTAAAAAAGCCGCGGCTTATGCTAATAATGAATTAGGCGTATTACCCACAGACAAAAGAGATTATATCGCTCAAGTGGCAGCCGAAATTTTAGCAGGCAAACTTGACGATCAATTTCCTTTAGTAATCTGGCAAACAGGTTCTGGAACACAGAGTAATATGAATGTTAATGAAGTAGTAGCTAATAGAGCGCACGTTATTTCGGGAGGAAAACTAGATGATGCTACAAAAATATTACACCCAAATGATGATGTAAATAAATCACAATCATCTAATGATACTTTTCCTACAGCAATGCACATTGCTTTGTACAAAAAAATAGTAGAAACCACTATTCCAGGAGTCGAAAACCTACGAAATACCTTCGCGCAGTTATCTAAAGAATATATGCAAGTAGTAAAAATAGGAAGAACCCATTTTATGGACGCTACACCACTTACGTTAGGGCAGGAGTTTTCAGGTTATGTATCGCAATTAGATCACGGTTTGCGTGCGCTTAACTTCTCACTAAAACATCTAAGCGAACTAGCCTTAGGAGGTACAGCCGTAGGTACAGGAATCAATACGCCAAAAGGTTATGCCGAAACAGTAGCAAAATATATAGCCGAATTTACAGGCTTACCATTTGTAACTGCCGAAAATAAATTTGAAGCACTAGCGGCTCATGATGCCGTAGTAGCAACACACGGAGCTTTAAAAACGCTTGCGGTTTCTATGATGAAAATAGCCAATGATGTACGCATGCTTGCTTCAGGACCTCGTAGCGGGATAGGAGAAATTACCATTCCTGCCAATGAACCAGGATCTTCTATTATGCCAGGAAAAGTAAATCCTACACAAGTAGAAGCGCTTACAATGGTTTGTGCTCAAGTAATGGGTAATGATGTAGCTATAACTGTGGGTGGCGCAACAGGGCAGTTTGAGCTAAATGTATTTAAGCCAATGATGATAGCCAATGCCTTGCAATCGGCACAACTTTTGGGCGATGCAGCACAATCATTTACGGTGAATTGTGTAGCAGGAATTGAACCTAATCAAAAACGTATTGACGAGTTGTTAAACAATTCATTAATGCTTATTACTGCTTTAAATACTAAAATTGGCTATGAAAAAGCAGCTAAAATAGCCAAAACAGCGCATAAAAATGGCACAACACTTAAAGAGGAAGCACTTAATTTAGGTTACCTTACTGCCGAAGAATTTGATGCTTGGGTAAAACCAGCAGAAATGGTAGGCGATTTAAATTAATTATGATTTATAG
>CAYPAK010000239.1:0-2347 GCA_964408665.1 uncultured Flavobacteriaceae bacterium
CCAAAAGGCTTGATGTATTGCGGCATGACTTCTTTTGCTACAGTAAAGCTAACACCATAAATGACCGCGGCAGAAAATGCGGCTAAAAACGCTAGTTTACGATTCATTGTTAATTGCTTTTAGCGCTGATTCAACATTTTTCTTGCTATTTCCTATAAAAATTTGATTTTCAAGAACCAAAACTGGGCGTTTTAAAAAAGTGTAATGTTCTAGCAATAGCATCTTATAATCGCGTTCAGTTAAGGACTGGTTTTTCAAGTCACGTTCTTTATATAATTTAGCGCGCTTGCTAAAAAGTGCTTCATAACTTTCAGCTAACTTGTACATTTCTTCTAGTTGAAATACACTAATTGGGTTTTCTTTTATTTCTTGAAACTCAAATGTATTAGGTAAATTCCATTGCTTTAAAATACGCTTACAAGTGTCACAAGTTTTAAGGTAATATACTTTTTTCATAATGCAAACATACGTGTTTTAGTATTATTTTTGATGTTAAAATAAGATATTTACTTTGTTAGCGTTATTTTTTAGAAGTATATTTGTACTCATTTTATTTAATCGATTAAAAACTATGAAGATAACCGTAATAGGTACAGGATATGTTGGCTTAGTAACAGGGACTTGCCTTGCAGAAACAGGAAACAATGTTATTTGTGTTGATATTGATCAGGATAAAGTAACAAAAATGCAACAAGGGATTATTCCTATTTATGAGCCGCATTTAGAAAATTTATTCAAACGAAATATTAAAGCAGAACGCTTAAAATTTACCACATCTTTAGATGATGGTTTAGCGCATGGCGAAATCATATTTTTAGCATTGCCAACACCAGAAGATGAAGATGGTTCGGCAGACTTAAGCTATGTGCTAGGTGTTGCAGACCAAATTGGTAAAAAAATACAAGATTATAAAGTAATAGTAGATAAAAGCACTGTTCCTGTAGGAACATCAGACAAAGTGAAAGCAGCTATAGCCAAACACACAACAGTTGATTTTGATGTGGTTTCTAATCCTGAATTTTTACGCGAAGGTTTTGCCGTAGATGATTTTATGAAACCTGAACGCATTGTTGTTGGAGCTAGCTCCACAAAAGCAGCGGAATTAATGAAAAAATTATACAACCCTTTTGTGCGCTCTGGAAATCCTATTTTGATAATGGATGAGCGCTCTGCGGAGCTTACAAAATATGCTGCTAATGCATTTCTAGCAACCAAAATTACTTTTATGAATGAAATAGCTAATTTCTGCGAAAAAGTAGGTGCCGATGTAGATAAAGTGCGCGCAGGTATTGGTACGGATTCACGTATCGGTAAGCGTTTTTTATTCCCAGGAATAGGTTACGGAGGCTCTTGTTTTCCTAAAGATGTAAAAGCATTATATAAATCAGGCTTAGACAATGATTTTCATTTTAAAATACTAGATGCTGTAGATACTATTAATCAAAAGCAAAAAACAGCACTTGTACCTAAAATATTGAATCATTTTAATAATGATATTTCGGGCAAAACTTTTGCAATGTGGGGTTTAGCATTTAAACCAGAGACCGATGATATACGCGAAGCACCAGCGCTTTATATTATAGCTGAATTATTAGCAAAAGGAGCTAAAGTTATTGCTTTTGACCCAGAAGCTATGGAAAATGTAAAAAACAAATTAGGCGATAAAATACAGTTTGCAGCTAAAGCGTATGATGCTTTAGAAAATGCAGATGCACTTATTATTAGTACTGAGTGGAATATGTTTAGAACACCAAATTTTGATGTACTAAAAGAAAAATTAAAAAATCCTATTATCTTTGATGGAAGAAACTTGTATGATTTAGCTAAAATGCAAGATTTAGACTTTACATACTACTCTATAGGAAGAAAAACCATAAAATAACATGAAAAACGTATTAATAACAGGAGCAGCAGGATTTTTAGGCTCACATCTTTGCGACAAATTTTTAGCCGAAGGGTTTAAAGTTTTTGGAATGGACAACCTGATTACAGGAAATTTAGACAATTTAAAACATTTGGAAAATAATACTAATTTTGAGTTTATAGACCACGATGTTTCTGACTATATAGATTTTAAAGAATCCTTAGACTATATTTTACATTTTGCATCTCCAGCAAGTCCAATAGATTATCTAAAAATACCGATACAAACCCTTAAAGTAGGTTCGTTAGGAACGCATAATTTATTAGGATTAGCACGAGCAAAAAACGCACGTATGCTTATAGCATCTACCTCAGAGGTCTATGGAGACCCTTTGGTACACCCACAAACTGAAGAGTATTATGGTAATGTAAACCCAATAGGTCCAAGAGGTGTTTATGATGAAGCAAAACGCTTTCAAGAAGC
>CAYPAK010000240.1:0-2344 GCA_964408665.1 uncultured Flavobacteriaceae bacterium
TTGTTTCACGAATTTGGGCATGCGCTTCACGGTATGTTAGCAAACACAACTTATCCAAGTCTTTCTGGAACACATGTTTCTTGGGATTTTGTAGAATTGCCAAGTCAAATTATGGAAAACTGGGCTTATGAAGAAGAAGCCTTAAAGCTGTTTGCAAAACACTATGAAACAGGAGAAGTTATACCAATGGATTTAATAGCGAAAATACGGAAAACAAGTACTTTTATGGAAGGCTTATTTACTTTGAGACAGCTGAGTTTTGGTATTTTAGATATGCATTGGCACGGACAAGATAACGGAGACATACAAGATGTAAAAGCATTTGAAAAAGAGGCTTTCAGAGCAACGCAACTTTACCCTGATGTAGCAGAAAACTGCATGAGCACTTCGTTTTCTCATATTTTTTCTGGAGGATATTCCGCAGGTTATTATTCGTATAAATGGGCTGAAGTATTAGATGCTGATGCATTTGAATTATTTAAACAAAAAGGAATTTTTGATGCAAAAACAGCACAATTATTTAAAGAGCATGTATTGTCTAAAGGTGGTACAGAAAAACCAATGGACTTGTACAAAAAATTTAGAGGGCACGAGCCTAAAAACACCGCTTTACTAAAACGCTCAGGATTGATTTAATTCTTATTTTTGTATTTCAGTTTAATAAAGTATCTTTGTCTTTATTGAAAAAGAAATACTATGGCATTAAAACAATCTCTGTTTTATAAATTATCACAAAAACTCTCACCACAGCAGATTCAGTTAATGAAGTTGATACAACTTCCTACGCAAGAATTTGAAGAGAAAATTCAACAAGAATTAGAAGAAAACCCTGCACTATCTGATATGAATGATGATGCAGATACTGATTTTGAACAACAAGAAGAGGAAGTAAAGGAGGAAGAGATAAACATAGAAGACTTTTTGGCTGATGACCAAATACCTGATTACAGAACACAAAGTAATAATTATAGTGCCGATGATGATGATACTCAAATTCCGTATGCTTCAGGAGTTTCTTTTCCACAATATTTAAAAAGTCAATTAGCTACTTATAGGCTAGACGAGCAAGAACGTATCATTGCAGAATTCCTGATAGGAAGCGTAGATGGTAGTGGTTATATTCGTAGGGATTTGGAAGATATAGTAGATGATTTAGCCTTTACCCAAAATGTTTATACCGATTTAGAAACCGTAGAGAAGATTCTAAAAATTGTTCAAAAATTAGATCCAGCAGGTGTTGGTGCTAGAGATTTAAAAGAATGTTTGCTTATTCAGCTAGATAGAAAAGAAAATACCATAGCAATAGTACTTGCAAAGCGTATTATTGAAGAATATTTTGAGCATTTTGCTAAAAAACATTACAAAAAAATAATGGAGCGTTTTGATATTACTCCAGAACAACTCAAAGAGGCAATTCAAGAAATAGAGAAACTAAACCCTAAGCCTGGTGCTGCTTATGCTTCTAATTCTAAGATTGTGGCACATGTTGTTCCTGATTTTGCTATCCGTATTATTGATGGTGAGTTAGAACTAACCTTGAACGGACGTAATGCACCAGAGCTCTACGTTTCTCGTGATTATTCAGAGATGTTTCAGTCTTATAAAGATACTAAAGAGAAAACCAAATCACAAAAAGATGCCGTACAGTTTATAAAACAAAAACTAGAAGGAGCAAAGTGGTTTATAGAAGCGGTAAAGCAACGCCAAAATACCTTATATAGCACTATGAAAGCCATTATGGATTATCAAAAAGAATACTTTTTGTCTGGTGATGTACAAGATTTAAAACCAATGATACTTAAAGATATTGCCGATATTATCAATATGGATATATCTACAGTTTCTCGTGTAGCAAGTAGTAAATATGTAGATACACCTTATGGCACTAAACTTATAAAAGAATTTTTCTCAGAATCTATGACCAATAGTGATGGCGATGAAGTATCTACTCGAGAAATCAAAAAAGTATTAGAAGAGATAATAGCTGCAGAGTCTAAAAAGAAACCCTTAACCGATGATAAGTTGGCTAAAATGCTTAAAGAAAAAGGTTACCCAATAGCACGTAGAACTGTAGCGAAGTATAGAGAACAACTCGGTTATCCTGTGGCACGTTTGCGAAAAAAAATATAGATTTGAAAGGTAATTCTATAAAATACAGTAACTTTTTTAGCACAATTTCATATTTGCTACACCCCATAACAGTTCCTCTTGTAGCAATTATTTTATATTTTGTGTATAGTCCGCACTACACCGCTACAAACAGTGAAACGGCTGTAGTAATAACCGTTTTTTTACTAACGTATTTAATTCCTTTGATAGCTATAATAGCATTATGGAAAATGAA
>CAYPAK010000241.1:0-2332 GCA_964408665.1 uncultured Flavobacteriaceae bacterium
TCCTGCATATTTAAAACCTCTTCCTAGACTTAGCGTGCCTTCGCCTTTTTGTATTTTTCCACTCCCTGTTTTGCAGGCACTCAATACAACCAAATTCGCTTTTAGCGACAAACCATAAATCTCATCTAGTGTAATTATACTGTCTTTAAACTGAATATAAGGCGTGTTTGTACTTGTAGCATGTGAGGAAATATGTATTGCATCATAATATTCTGCTTGAGCTACAAATGTTTTTTTTGTTGCTTTATCATTACTTAAATACAAGCCTTTTGCTTCTTTTTGAATTGCTGCTAATTCTAATGATGCGTATTTTAAATAGTTAGCACTATTCTTAAAAATAGGAGCAATACCAAGTAATTTAGCTGCTTTGGTTATTTTATTTTTTTGATTAAAGTATAAGTTTGGCGAATACGCATAAGTGATTTCGTGTTTTAATAGTAAATAAGGTAATTTGCTAAAAGAATTATTTTTAGTTTCTTTAGTAAGCAAAGCCTCAAAGGGTAGCGCATTGATACTTCCATCTGGAATAATGATGAGCTTTTTAGTACTGATTTTAGCAAAACCAAATTGCTTATAAAGCTTGTATGCACTAGTCTTATAAGCATCAAAATTTTCTTCTAATAAATTATATTTTTCAAAGCGCTTGATAAAATCATAAATAGTGCTATCATTTTTATAATTAGTTACTATTAATGCAGTAGCATTTACCGTAAAATAGTAACTATTTTCATTGCCTTCAAAAAATAGCATTAAAGTGCTGTTCTCTTTTTTTAGTTCCTGCTGAATAGCTTTTAAAGAACTATTTTTAGGGACTTCAAGATGATATTTTTTATTTATTAATGTTCTTGTTTGGGCTAGTTCATCTATAATTTTATTGTAATAGGCTAAAAAATTATTGTGCTTCGCTTTTATTTTTGTAACTAGCTGTTTTAGCTGCTTTTCCCTGATAATTAAACTGTCTGTAGCATAATTATTTTTCATGCTATTAAAAAAATATTCATTACTTAGTGTTATCGATTTATTATTTTGAGCATACCAAAAAGCTTTTGTTTTATCACCTGTTTTTAAGGAAGTCTTAATAGCTAATTCCGTGCGTTTTTGTAGTTCATTTTGCAAAAAGAGTTTTGACTCTTGATAGCTAAATGTTTTTCGTAATAACTCATCGGTATAAAAAGCAAAATCTAATTTTACTAAGGCTTTTTTGTATTTTTTTTGTTTGATTAATAAGATTGCTTCTAAATCAAAAATCTCTTTGAACGTGTTTTCTGGATAGATAAAGTCTTTATCAAAGGAGGAGAATTTTACTAATGTTTTTAATGCTTTTTCGCAGTAGTTTAATGCTTTATTATAATTAGCATTACTTTGATAGGTACTAGCGAGTTTTAGGTATGTTTTAGCAATTTCACGCTTGCTTGTATTGTTTTTTATTAATTGTTCTAATGCGAGGTTCCAAAAATAAATAGCTTTGTCAAACTGCTGTTCTTTTTGGTTTATCGCAGCCTTTAGTTTATAATAAAAAGCCTTTTCATAAGCTGTTTTTGCATTAATTTTTGCGGTATATTCTTTAGCTTTTTCTATGTTATTTAGTAACAGATTGTATTTAGCTAATTTGGCATAAATAAGCAAATGATGTAGCTTAGCTAATTTTTTAGCGTCTTTTGCCTGCATTAATAATTTTATAGCGTAGTGTATTTTACCTAAATCGTGATAAATAATAGCTATATTAATGAGTGTTCCTGTTTTTAATGATTCATTATCACTATCTTCTGCCTGTTTTAAAATAAGTTGATGTGTGTTTATGGCTTTTTCATAATCGCCTAATCGCGTGTAGATATTGGCTAATGGTTTTAGACACGACTCATAAATTTCAAAATCATTTAATTGATTTGTAGTGAATATTTGCCACGCTTTCTGATATGCCTTAGCACTTTGCTGTAAAAAACCTTCTTTTTTGAGATGAAAGGCATAATTAGCCCAAAAATAAACAAAAGCAAGCTGTTCCTTTTTGCCTTTTGCCTTCCGCCAAATACTTTTTTTACATGTTTCTAATAATACTAATGGTTGTGTTTGTTCGCTTGCAGTTTCATCTAAATAACTATAAATAAATTCTGCAAGATTATCTTCCGCCTTCAGTTGCTTAACGCGTTCTTGAAATGTATTCCCGTATGATAACGTGCTAAAAAATAGTATAAAAAACCATTTCATTGGTTAAATGCTGTTAGAAGTTAATTTAATGCAAGATACATTAAAACTTCCAAATAGCATAAAACTGCATATATTGTTCTTTTTTTGTTCCTAAATTATAGCGTATTCCTGCACTTGGCCCTATACG
>CAYPAK010000242.1:0-2309 GCA_964408665.1 uncultured Flavobacteriaceae bacterium
GTGTGCATATGGTTACTACGATGAATGCCGCTGTACACGAATTAAAGATATTTAATCACGGCTTCCCTAAAAATGTAGAAACGCAAGAAGGATTGGCTGTTTTTAGTGAATTTATGTCAAATGGGCTTACCTTAAACCGTCTTAAGGAATTGGCTTATCGTGTTATAGCAGTAGATTCCCTAGCAAAAGGAGCCGATTTTGTAGAAACCTTTAAGCTATTGCATAACACTTATAATCTTGGTAAAAATAAAGCCTTTACTATTACAACTCGTGTGCATCGTGGTGGCGGTTTTACTAAAGATTTCTTATACCTCACAGGTTTAAAAAAAGTATATGATTACTATTATGAAGGTAAAGATTTAAACGTGCTTCTTACGGGTAAAGTTTCTATAAAATACGCAAATCAAATAGCTTATATGATTGCTAATAATTTTGCTAAACCTGCAAAATATATCACCGATTCGTATTTGATTAATAGTAATGAATCGGATAAAATAGCTTTTATACTCAAAAGTTTGAAGTAAAACGTGTTTTACTATATTAAAAGAATTAAAGCATTTTGTTTTATTTCAGAAGTATAAATTTGTAGCGCAAAGCGGTCATAAATCGTAGCTCATAAAGCAAAGCGTTTGTAAGTCTTTTTTACACAATAATAAAATAAATACTTGTTTATATCTTAAATTTTAGTTAAATTGCTCCTTTAAAATTTTTTATTAACCAAAATATAATATATATGAAATTAAAGAACTTAGTATTTTTGTTACTAGCATTGCCAAGCATGATTTTTGCGCAGCATGCCGTAACAGGAACAGTTACAGATGATTTAGGAGGGCCTATTCCTAGCGCAGCTGTAGTTGTAGTAGGAACAAGTAATGGTACCGTTACCGATTTTGACGGACATTATACCATAACTGCAAAAGACGGAGACGTAATAGAAGCCTCTTTTGCAGGGAATTCAGCTACTGGAACAGTAGCAGGAGCAAGCTTAGATTTACAGATTTTGCCCAACCAAATTGATGAAGTAGTAGTTACTTCTATGGGACGTGAAGCAAAACAAAAATCTTTGGGTTACGCTGTGCAACAAGTGAAAGCTGCAGATATACAAATGGCAGGAACAGCAAATGCTTTGCAAAGCCTTCAAGGGCAAGTGTCAGGTGTGCGAATACAAAAGACTTCTGGAGCAGCAGGAGGAGGTATTGATATCTTAATTCGTGGTATGTCTAATCTTAATCCAGGTACGGATAATCAACCACTAATTATTATTGATGGTACTCCTATTGATAATAGTACTTTTGCAGGGAATATTATGCCAAGCACGGGTAATGCAATAGGAACATCATCTGATCAGCAGTTTTCTTTTTCAAATAGAGGCGTGGATTTAAATCCAGATGATATTGCTAGTTATTCCGTTTTAAAAGGTGCGGCAGCAACTGCTTTATATGGTATTCGTGCAGCAAATGGCGCGATTTTGATTACTACAAAGCGTGCCAAAGGTGGAGTGGTAAAAGTAAATTTCTCTACGAATTACACTACTAGCAAAGTAAATAAATTCCCAGAACTTACAAAAAAATGGCGTGAAGGACGTGGTGGTGTTTCTAAATTAACGAGAGACCCAAATAATCCAAATATAACTCCTTTTCAGCGCACTAGATATAACAAAGCAGGTTATTATTTTGTAAATGGAGCGACTTATTCTTTTCATAATTGGGGACCTCAATATGGTGATGATCCTACAATAACGTTTCATGATACCTTTCGTGACTTTTTTAGAACAGGAATAACTAAAGATGTAAATTTAAACCTTACAGGAGGGACTGAAAAAGCAAATGTGTATTTTTCATATGCTAATAGTAATACTAAAGGAATAGTACCAAATACGGATTATAAAAAATCATCATATAAGGCTAAGGGAAATTTTAAACTATCTAATAAATTATCTGTCGAAGGACAAATTATTTATTCACAATCAGGTGGACATCGTTCTACAAGTGGAGACAAATCGTTGATAAGTAGTATGAGTTATTGGTCACCATCTTTGCCAATTAATGATTGGGAAAATCCTGATGGAACACAAATAAGCCCTACGGGAACAGGAGGACCTTGGATTGATAACTCACGCTATTTTGCTGAAATGAGTAATTTAAATGATCATGTAAATCGTACTATATTAATTGGAAAATTATTATACCAACCTACGGATAATTTAACCTTTACTTATCGTGTTAATCAAGATAAATATAATGATTTTCGTAATCGTTTTGTGCCAGCAGACTTAGATGTTGGTTCTCAAGTAGGTGGTTTTGTGATAG
>CAYPAK010000243.1:0-2277 GCA_964408665.1 uncultured Flavobacteriaceae bacterium
ACTACTTCACAAATTCAATTTCAAAGAGTTTGTTCCAGTTTTTTCCTGTGATATAAAAATGCTTGTTTGCAGCGTTGTAGGCAATGCCATTAAGCACATCAAGTTGGTTGTGCTGTAGTACTTTGTCTCTAAGTCCTTGCATATTCATTACTTTTTCTACAATGCCTGTTTTAGGGTCTATAACTACTATTGCGTTTTTTTGATAAATATTAGCATATATTTTACCATCTACCCATTCTAGCTCGTTTAGTTTAGGGATAATAGCGGTATTTGTAGCTACCGAAATCATACTTTTTTCGGCTAAGGTGTTTGGGTCTAATGTCCAAATAGCATTTGTGCCATCACTTTTGTAGATGTTGGTTCCGTCATTACAAAGTCCCCAACCTTCGGTGCTGTGTTTGTAATTAAACGTTTTTTCTTTTTCAAAAGTTGCTTTATTATATACAAAACCTACACCACTTTGCCATGTAAGTTGGTATATTTTATCATTAAGTACGGTAATGCCTTCTCCAAAATATTTTTTATCCAAATCTATTTTTTGAAGCACTTTTCCATCGGCTAAATTTACTTTACGAAGCGTAGATTGTCCGCGTTCTCCAGTGCTTTCATAAAGCACACCGTCTATAAACTCTAGACCTTGTGTGTAAGCATATCTATCGTGTGGGTAACTTTTTATTATTTTATAATTATACACCTCTGGCGCATTAGGCGCAAGTTCTATAACGGCAACGGCAAAAGCAATCATTTTATTATCTTGATATACTTTGGCTTTTAGATTGTGCAGACCTACTTTTTTATTATCTAATTTAAATTTAAAATTAGTTTCTAAAGTGTTTTTAATTCGCTTGTTATCAATATAATAAACAATAGAGTCGGCAGTAACATCTTTTGTATTTTCTAAGGTAAAATCAACATCACTTCCTTGTTTGAATTTTTGATGTGCTGTAGGCGAAACTACTTTATAAGCGCGTTTGCTAAGAACTGCTTTTTCACAAGAAACAAGCGAAAATGTGGCTAGTAGGATAACTATTATTTTTTTCATAAATTTTATATTGTAATACTAAAGCTCAAAAGTACTATTATTTATAAAAAAAGGATAGAAAAATGATAATTAATTATCGAGTAGCTAAAATTTATAAGTATATTTGAACTTAAATTAATTATAACTTACCGATGAAAAATGTAACACTACTGTTAGTCTCCTTATTTTTAATAACTAGTTGTAAAACTATACAACCTGTAACTGATAAAACTGCAATTAAAGGTTTACGTTTTATAGGCGAACAAACAATACCAGCAAACACCTATGTAGATAGTCTTTTGCTAGGCGGTCTCTCTAGTATTGATTATGCTAATGGTCATTTTTATGCCATTTCTGATGATAAAAATAATGCGCGTTTTTATGAATTTGTTTTAGATTATAACTTAGATGCTTTTAATGCAATAACTATTATAAAACAAACAAAAATAACAAGTCCGATAAAAGATTTAGACCCAGAAAGTTTACGTTTTGACCCCGAAACAAATCATTTTATTTGGACTAGCGAAGGCGCAATACGCAAAGGAATAAGCCCTGCATTATTTGAAATAACAACAACAGGAGATTTTATAAAGCAGATACCTACGCCAAAACGCTTTCAAGTATCGAAAGATGCTACAAAAGGGCCAAGACAAAACGGCACTTTTGAAGGCTTATCAATGGCAAAGGACACTAAATATATTTGGCTTGCTATGGAGTTACCCCTTCGTGAAGATGGTGAAGAACCAAGTCTAAAAGCAGGAAAATATCCTGTACGGATAAGCAAGATAAACAAAGAAACGGGAGAGGTTGTATTTCAGTTTGTCTATGAATTGGGTGCAATTCCTAAGGACTCAAAACCTGCAGGAAAGTTTCGTGTAAATGGTACTCCAGAGATTTTAGCTTTAGGGAATAAACAGTTTTTTATCATAGAACGCGCCTATGCTTCGGGTTATGATGATGGTGGAAATACGGTAAAAATATTCAAAATTAATGCACAAAAAGCTAGCGATGTTAAAAATATAAATTCATTAAAAACAACAGCTTATGTTCCTGCTACAAAAGAATTGTTTTTTGATTTTGAAAGCGTACGTTCTCAATTAACCAAAGGAATAGTTGATAATATAGAGGGAATTACTTTTGGTAAGAAATTAGCTAATGGGCATCAATCATTAGTTTTTGTATCCGATGATAATTTTAAGAAATTCAGTCCACAATTAACACAATTTATAGTGTTTGAGGTGTTACCGTTTTAATTT
>CAYPAK010000244.1:0-2270 GCA_964408665.1 uncultured Flavobacteriaceae bacterium
ACAAAGATACAAATAATGCTATGATGTCATCGTAATTTTAGTTTTAAATTAATTTAGAGAATTAGACAATGGGAGAATTAGCCGATGAGCAAATTTTTTAATTAGACAGTGAGACGATTAGATAATGGCTAGTGCTAAAATGGTTATGCTTGCTACTCAGTATTTGTTTTTTCTTGTTTTATGCTGTTATGGGCGGACTTATGTAAGCTGGGGGAATCATAAAACTTTAACATTATTATATCATCATTACTTTTATTAAAATAGTAATTAAAAAAATCTAAAGTGACGATTCGTATTCTATTAACAAGAAAAGCATCTACATAGCCATTGCAGTTTACTAATTTATCATCTTTTTTATTTTTACCAAAACAATAGATTGCTGACTTATTAGATATAGAATCATACTGCACATTATACCCATATTTTAAAAAATTAAAATCTAATTCTTTATCTCCTGATGTTTCTTTTTGCCAAGAAAACACTTTTTCTACATCTTTTTTGTTCTTAGGTTTTTCATGTAATTTCCCATTAATAGCATAACTAATATAAAGTCTTCTTAGTTTTATAGCATCTTCTCTCAACTTTTCTGTATACTGAACATATCTTATATAATTCAGTAATGATACTATAATAATTCCACTTAATAGTATTAATTTTTTATTTCCCATGTTTTATATAATTAGAATTTACTTTATTATAACCTGCAAATGCAACTATTTTACGTCCACCAATTACAGCTGTAAACTTGAAATTTATATTTTCTCGTTCGGGCATTTTATCTATGCAAAACTCATATGTAGGAACTATCTCATCTTCTTCTTGGTCGTTTAGAGAAGCTCTAATTTTTTCATTATTCTTTTTTTGTTCTTCTGTTAAAGGACTAGCAGAGGCTAATTGCATTCTTTGTTGTTCAATTACATCTACTACAAAATCACTTAATCTAGCATTATCATCAAATTTTTGATTAGCAAAACCAGTGAAAGAAGAATACCACTTATTATAGGTTTTTCTAACTTCACCTTTAGTCTTTCCTCCATATTCATACCCATCTTTTACATCTTTTTTACCATTGACACTATCATCCCATTTCCATATTTCTGTTCCTTTTTTACGAATCCAATCCTCACCTTTTTTTACCTGCATCCCATCAGGGTCAACAAACCTTACAGGATTATTCAGCGTGTAGTTATAGGGCGAGAAGCCTTGGTATTTCTCTGCTAGTGGGTCTGTTCTTAGCCAGCGGCTTAGGCTTGGGGCATAATAGCGCGCGCCGTAGTAGTAAAAACCTGTGGCTTCGTCTTGCTCCTTACCGTTAAAGCGGTAACGCGTGCTGTAGTCTCCGTATCTGCTGTGTTGTGCTGCCATTTCCTCTCCAAAGGGTAAAGTTAAGAAAAATTATTTTAATTAGATAATTAGCCGATGAGACAATTTGGTAATTAGATAATGGCTAGTGCTAAAAGGTTATGCTTGCTACTCAGTATTTGTTTTTCTTATTTATACTGTCAGTTTATTCTTTAAATCCATCCTTTCGTGTAATATTCTTATAACCTCTATTTCATCTTCAGAAATTATATGGTAAAATATAATATGTTTCCCCGATTTCAAACCAAGTAAGCTGCTACTTATTCCTGAATATGTTTTTCCAATAATTCGGTTTTTACCAATTTCTTCACAGGCAATCTTAATTGTTCCATAATACATGTCTGCTTGATTTTCAGACCATTTTTCAAAAGTATAATCCCAAATGTTATTTAAATCGGCTATGGCTTCTTGTCGGAATATAACTTTAGCCATTATTTCTTTTTTTAGATTTTAGATTTTTTAAATTTTTATCAAAATCAAAATCTTCTACTCGTGGACTGCTCATTCCTTCTTGAATAGCGTTTCTTAAAGCAATAGTCTTACTTTCTTCATTTTCTAAAAGACGTAAACCCGCTCTTACTACTTCGCTTACATTTTTATATCTTCCAATAGAAATTTGACTACTTATAAATTGATCAAAGTAACTCCCTAACGATATTGATGTATTTTTACTCATTTTTCTAATTTTATTCAAAAGTACCAAAAATTGGTAAAATTACCAAATTTATTTACTTTTTTATGATTAAATAATGAAGAAATTAGACGGTTAGACAATGTGATAATTAGCCGATGAGCCAATTTTTTAATTAGACAATGGCTAGTGCTAAAATGGTTATGCTTCAAAAAAAAATATTTATTAGTTAAACTTAGCAGCAGTTAAAATAACAATATTTTTGAATTTGTGTTTT
>CAYPAK010000245.1:0-2264 GCA_964408665.1 uncultured Flavobacteriaceae bacterium
TTTACGGAAGCTATTTTGATGAAGCAACTGCTCCCGCAAGAGAAACGGTACAAGTAGCACGACTTCCTAAAGATGTCAATGTAGAAATATCGGTTATTGCGGTGGAGTAAGATTATTTTTTTTACCTAATTGTGAATAACTCTTTTTCAATCTTTTTTTAGAACAGAATTACTTTAGTATATTTGCCTTATGGAACAGTACATCGTATCAGCTAGAAAATATAGACCTAAGACTTTTGAAGAAGTTGTTGGCCAAAGTGCTATTACCGAAACTTTAGAAAAAGCAATAGCTAACAATCACCTAGCTCAAGCCCTACTATTTACTGGCCCTCGTGGCGTGGGCAAAACTACTTGCGCGCGTATTCTTGCTAAAAAAATAAATCAAGAAGACGAAACCTTAGCAGATGATGCTGATTTTAGCTTTAATATTTTTGAACTCGATGCCGCTTCTAATAACTCTGTAGATGATATTCGTAGCTTGATAGAGCAAGTACGCATACCACCACAAACAGGAAAATACAAAGTATTTATTATTGATGAGGTGCATATGCTCTCCTCTGCCGCTTTTAATGCATTTTTAAAAACATTAGAAGAACCACCAGCACACGCTATTTTTATATTAGCTACTACCGAAAAGCATAAAATAATTCCAACTATTCTTTCGCGTTGTCAGATTTATGACTTTAAACGAATAACAGTAAAAGACGCTAAAGATTATTTAAAGAAAATAGCAAAAGAAGAAGGAATTTCTGCCGAAGATGACGCCTTACATATCATCGCTCAAAAAGCTGACGGCGCTATGCGTGATGCTTTATCTATATTTGATAGAATAGTGAGCTTTTCAGGAAAAGAAATCAGCTTAAAAGCTGTAAGCGAAAACCTCAACGTACTTGATTACGACACCTTTTTTGAAGCAGTTACATTAATCAACAAAAGAGATATTCCTGCTTTGTTACTTCAACTTGATACTGTTTTAGACCGTGGTTTTGATGCGCATCATTTTATTGCAGGACTAGCATCACACTTTAGAGATTTATTAGTTGCAAAAGACACGCAAACTATTGCTTTATTAGAAGTTGGTGAAAATACTAAAGCAAAGTATGAAGCACAAGCTCAAACAGTAAATGCTCGATTTCTACTTACGGCTATTGAAATAGCCAATCAATGTGATTTTGATTACAAACTAAGTAGAAACCAACGCTTACACGTAGAACTAGCACTAATGCAACTTGCCTCAATAGATTTTGAGGATAAAAAAAAAAGTTTAGTTACCAAATAATTCCTGCAAGTCATTTTGATTTACATCAAGAAGCGCTTAATCCCAGAGAAGTTATAGATACCGTTGCGAAAAGCAAGATTTCTAAAACTAAAGATATAACAGCACCTGAAACAAAGAAAAGCGAAGAAAAAACTACAAAAACAACAACTGTTTTAGACAAGACACCTGCATTATCACTTGCGGCAATGCGAAAAAAAGCAGCAATACAAAAAATAAAAGATGCAGAAAAACCCGAAGAATTACCCACAGATTCTTTTACAGAAGAGCAGTTCCAAAAAGTTTGGGATGATTATATCACTATATTAGAACAAAAGAACAAACGTATAGTTCATGCAATTTTAGCAGAAAATAAACCCATGCTCAAAGATGCAGAAATACATCTTACTTTTTCTAATGAAACTATGAAAAATGATTTATCCTTTGAACGCTTAGACTTGATGGATTACCTACGAAGCAACTTAAACAACTACAATATAGAACTTGTTTTGCATGTCAACGAAGAAGCTGAAGTAAAATCTATCTACACCGCAGCACAACGCTTTGAACACTTAGCTACAAAAAATTCTAATTTACTTAAATTAAGAGAATTATTTAAACTTGATTATTAAAATCGAGCTTAACTTCAACATAAAAAAAAAGGGAATGATTTCTTAAAATCATTCCCTTTTATAATTGTACTATTTTATGAAAAACTATTTAACAATAAGTTTTTTCACAACAGTTTTAGTATTCGATTGTATTTTTACAATATACACACCTGCATTTAAACCTAAAGATTTAGTACTAAATCTAGTTTCTTTTGCAGAACCTTCAAACGTGTGTAATACTTTACCTTGAGTATTCATAATAGAAACCGTTGTATTAGTTCCAAAATCTTGTCTAATAGTTACCATATCAGTAGTAGGATTTGGGAACATTAATGAATTATCATCTAAAACTTCTTCTTTAATGATTTTTCCACCGTCAGTTACCGTTTTCATTTCCAT
>CAYPAK010000246.1:0-2250 GCA_964408665.1 uncultured Flavobacteriaceae bacterium
CGTACTTCATCACCTAGTTGGTATTTTACCTTCGTTTCTTGTCCTACAATGGCGTGGTTTTTCTGGTCATACACAAAATAATCATCAGTTATTTCGCGTGTGCGTATCATTCCTTCACATTTATTGCTTATAATCTCTACATAAACACCCCATTCTGTAACTCCAGAGATAACACCTATAAATTCGTTATCCTTGTGCTCTTGCATGTATTTTACTTGCATGTATTTTATAGAATCGCGCTCTGCTCTAGTAGCTAATTGTTCACGCTCTGAACTGTGTTTGCATTTTTTCTCATAATCTTGCTCGCTAACCGACTTTCCACCATCTAGATAATGCTGTAATAAACGATGTACCATTACATCTGGATAACGGCGTATTGGTGAGGTGAAATGTGAGTAATATTCAAAAGCTAAACCGTAATGCCCTATGTTATCAGTACTATAAATGGCTTTGCTCATCGTGCGTATTACTAAGGTAGCAATTAGATTCTCTTCGGCTTTACCTTTAATATCTTGAAGTAGTTTGTTTAAGGATTGTGCTAAATCTTTATTGTTTTTGGTGTTAATGGTGTAACCAAAATTAGCAATAACCTGTTTTAAATCTAGTATTCTGTCTTCTTTTGGATGATCGTGAATACGGTAGATAAAGGTCTTTTTGGGAGTTTGTTTTCCTATAAATTCAGCTACTTTTCTATTGGCAAGTAGCATAAATTCTTCTATCAATTTATTAGCATCTTGACTAGTTTTAAAATAAACATCAATAGGATTAGCATCTTTATCTAGTTTAAAACGCACTTCTGATTTATCAAAAGAAATAGCGCCTGATTGCATACGTTTTTTACGCATTATTTTAGCCAAACGGTCTAAGGTTGTAATTTCAAAATGAAAATCGCCTTCGCCAGTTTCTATAACTTCTTGCGCTTCTTCATAAGCAAAACGTCTATCTGAATAGGTTACGGTACGCCCAAACCATTGTTTTATGATTTTGGCATTGGTATCCATTTCAAAAACAGCCGAAAAGGTAAGTTTTTCTTCATTTGGTCGTAGCGAGCAAACACCATTTGATAACACTTCTGGAAGCATAGGAACAACTCTATCTACTAAGTAAACCGAAGTTGCTCTATGGTATGCTTCATCATCTAATTCGGTATTTTTTTTGAGATAATGACTTACATCTGCAATATGAATTCCTATTTCAAAATTGCCATTTTCTAATGTTTGAAAAGACAACGCATCATCAAAATCTTTGGCATCTACAGGGTCTATAGTAAAGGTAGGAACTTTGCGCATATCGCGGCGTTTTTGTATCTCCTCAGTACTTATTTCTTTGGGTAAATTATTTGCTTCTGCTTCTACAACTTCAGAAAAATCATAAGGAAGTTCGTATTCTGCAAGAATAGAATGAATCTCGGTATCGTGCATTCCTGGTTGTCCTAATACTTGTTTGATAACACCAAATGGACTGTTTGCATTTGCTGGCCAATCAAGGAGTTTTACAACTACTTTATCGCCATCTTTAGCATCGCCTAGTTTGTTATGCGATATAAAAAAATCGGCATATACTTTTTCATTATCAGGGACAACAAAAGCAAAGTTTTTGCTCATACGCACTGTTCCTACAAAACGGGTTTTAAAACGAGCGATAATACTGTTTATTTCACCTTGTGGTTTTCTTCCTTTTCTAGAACGATACACATAAACCTCTACGGTATCTCCGTCTAATGCGTGGTTTAAATGCTCTCTAGGGATAAATATATCGTGTTCCAAACCATCTACCAATACATATCCAGCACCATTTCGGGTCATTTCTAAAGTGCCTTCTACATAATCATTACTTTTATTGATTTGGTATCTGCTACGTTCTTTCTCTTTGATAAGTTGTTTTACGGCTAAATCTGCCAAAGATTTAATAAGTAAATCTTTATCTTTAGGATGTTCTAGGTGTAATTTGGCTGCTAGTTGCTTATAATTATAGGCTTTTTTAGCATCAGCTTGTAATATTTTTAATATTTTATTGCTGTAATCTTTTTGTTTTCTTTTGTTGATTTTTTTAAAATTCTTTTTCATTAAAGTGTGTTCTAATTTTTGTTTTTTTAGGTTTTATTTTTATTAATTTAAAACCTAATTTATTATTATAACTAATAACTGAAGGAGAGATTGCTTGAAAATAGCGCATAATTATTAGTTAATTCTTGGGCAAAGGTACGTGTTTTTTATTTAAGGTTTCATTAAATAAAAAATATAGTCAAAA
>CAYPAK010000247.1:0-2217 GCA_964408665.1 uncultured Flavobacteriaceae bacterium
TCTTCTGGAGAGCCTATTTTGAGCCCTTGACGCTCTTCTAACACTTGTACAAACTGTGAGGCTTGCATTAGTGAGGTAAATGTTCCTGTATCAAGCCAAGCAGTTCCTCTATCTAATATGCTTACACTGAGTTTATTTTGTGCAAGATATACTTTGTTTACATCGGTTATTTCGAGTTCTCCTCTTGGAGATGGTTTTAGGTTTTTAGCGATTTCTACAACGGTATTATCATAAAAATAAATACCTGGAACTGCAAATTTAGATTTTGGGTTTTCAGGTTTTTCTGCTATAGAAATAGCTTTGTTGTTTGCATCAAACTCTACCACACCATAACGCTCTGGGTCGTTTACGTGATAGGCGTATATAATACCTCCATTTGGGTTATTATTTGACTGTAACAGTTTTCCTAATCCCATTCCGTGAAAAATATTATCTCCTAAAATCAATGCTACTTTATCATTTCCTATAAACTTTTCGCCAATAATAAATGCTTCTGCAAGTCCGTTGGGGTTTTCTTGAATAGCGTATTCAAAAGCGCAACCAAACTGGCTACCATCACCTAAGAGTTTTTGGAATAATGGCATGTCGTGCGGTGTAGAAATAATTAATATTTCTTGTATTCCTGCAAGCATTAACGTGCTTAGCGGATAATAAATCATTGGTTTATCAAAAACAGGAAGTAATTGCTTACTTATAACCTTTGTTAATGGATGTAGCCGTGTTCCTGAACCTCCTGCGAGTATTATCCCTTTCATAGTGCTAGTTTTTAGTGTATTTATCAAGATACCAAATTACGGTTTTACGAATACCTGATTCAAAATTTTCATCAGCTTTCCAAGCTAGTTCTGTAGTAATTTTGGTAGCATCAATAGCATAACGCCTATCGTGTCCTAATCTGTCTGCTACAAAACTAATGAGTTCTTTATATGGTTTTCCTTTACTTGGTTTTAGTTCTTCGATAATGGTAATAATAGTATTTACGATATATAAATTATCACGCTCATTGTTACCTCCTATATTATACGTTTCGCCATATTTTCCTTTATGAAAAACAAGGTCTATACCTTTGCAATGATCTAAAACATAGAGCCAATCACGCACGTTTTTACCATCACCATATATAGGTATTTTTTCGCCATTTATAACTTTGCGTATTACGGTAGGAATTAGTTTTTCATCATGTTGCTTTGGACCATAATTATTAGAGCAATTAGTAGTAACTACTTGCATGCCGTAAGTATGAAAATAGCTACGCACTATAAAATCTGAGCTTGCTTTAGATGCCGAATAAGGGCTGTTTGGCGCATAAGGAGTATCTTCGCTAAACAAACCTGTTGCTCCTAAAGAACCATAAACTTCATCAGTAGAAATATGATGAAAAACAGCGTCTTTAAACGATTCTTTATACTTATTTGGGCTTTCCATCCAGAAGTTACGAGCTACTTCAAGTAGGTTAAATGTGCCTTTTATGTTTGTATCTATAAATGCTTCGGGACCTGTAATAGAGTTGTCTACATGAGATTCTGCAGCAAAATGAATTACCCCAGCAATAGTGTGTTTTGTAAAAATCTCTTGTAATAAATCTTTATCACAAATGTCGCCTGTTATAAAGGTATATCTCGGGTTGTTTTTTATCTCCTCTAAGTTTTTTAAATCTCCTGCATAAGAAAGTATATCTAGATTAATTATATTATAATCTTGATGTTTTTCAAGGAAATACGGAATAAAATTAGCCCCGATAAATCCTGCTCCTCCTGTAACTAGTATGTTTTTTTTATTCCTCAAGTGTTTTTAAATAAGCAATAAACTGTAAGAATAATAGTGTCAAGATAATAAGTAAAAAAGCTTTAAAACCATATTTAACCATATTTGTTTCAAGTATTTTAGTACTACTATCTCCATATTTTGAAAAATTAGAAATAAACTTAATTGATTGACTTTTAAGTGTTTTTAAATCAGAAAGTTCATTTAACCTTTCTATGATTTTTTCTCGTTTATCATATAAAGCTAATTCTCTATTACCTTTATTTCCATTTTGTTTTGCTGTTATTATCGTTGTGCCTGAGTTGGGTTTGTTGGCTTCGGCTAATAATGATTTATTATAAATAATACGCAATGAATCTATATCTTGTAATGACTTTTTTAGTTGTTGTTCTTCAAACTCAATGTTTTTTAAATTTATTTCTATACGTTTTTTTAATAATGTGTTTTTATTTA
>CAYPAK010000248.1:0-2181 GCA_964408665.1 uncultured Flavobacteriaceae bacterium
ACTACTAATGGTATGGCTAAAGTTTTCTTTAAGGTTGATGATAATTATGAATCATTCTTTGATAGAAAAACCATAAAACCCTACCGTTTTATTAGAAAAATAAACGAAGGCGGCTATACCAAAGACACCGAAATACTCTTCAATCATATAGCAAATTTTGCAACGGTTAAAGATTACAAGAACAATAAAACATCGGTAACCGCTATTTCTGAAAATGTCCAAGATATGATTTCTGCTTTTTATTACCTAAGGAGTAAAAACATCAGTAATATGGACATTGGAGAAACTATAACTATGGACATGTTTTTTGATAATGAAAACTATGGCTTCAAAATGAAATTTTTAGGTAGAGAGACTATTAAAACTAAATTTGGAAAAATAAAAACCTTAAAATTTAGACCTTATGTACAGTCTGGACGTGTATTCAAAGCAAAAGAAAGTCTTACCGTTTGGGTTTCCGATGATGCTAATAAAATACCACTTCGCATAAAGGCAGACTTGGCTGTTGGCTCATTAAAGGCAGATTTAAACAGTTTCAAAGGACTAAAACATTCGTTTAAAATAGTAACAAAATAAATTTTAATAAATTTTTAAGAGAAATAGGCTTGTATAAGCCTATTTTTTTTATCAAATTTGCATTTTATTACCTATTTAAATAGCACTCAAATTGAAAAACCTATATTATATACTTTTTATACTCCTTATTAGTTACTCTTGTTCTACAAAAACAAAAAAAGTTATTCCTCAAAAAGTTGTTCCTCAAAAAATCATTAAAAAAGAGTTTGGTTACGTTGTCAATGATTTAAAAGTACTTAAAGATACTATAAAAAACGGACAAAGTTTTGGTGAAATACTCAACGAAAACAATGTTTCATTCAATAAAATTTATCATATAAACGAAGCTATAAAAGATAGTTTTGATGTACGCACTTTGCGAGCAGGAAAGCCATATACTATTCTTTGCAATGATTCACTAGGAGAACCCGAAGCTTTTATCTACCAAGCCAATAAAGTAGATTATGTAGTGGTAAACCTAAAAGATTCTATCTATGTAAAGAAAGCAAAACAACAAGTTACTGTTAAAGAACGTGAACTTGCAGGTGTAATTACAAGTTCATTATCTAATGCATTAGACGAGCAAGGCGTTTCCATAATGGTAGGTCTTAACCTTTCTGATATCTACGCTTGGAGTATTGATTTTTTTAGATTACAAAAAGGAGACCGATTTAAAGTAATTTACGAAGAACGTTTTATTAATGATTCCGTTTCTGTAGGTGTAGGCAAAATAAAAGCTGCTTATTTTGAACATGGCAAAAGACCATTTTATGCTTTCCCATTTGTAACAGACAGCACCAAAGGTGTAACCGATTACTATGATGATAAAGCCAAAACATTACGCAAAGCTTTCTTAAAAGCACCTTTAAAATTTAGTACACGTATTTCATCTCGCTATAACCTTAAGCGATTTATAAAATTTTATGGCCGCATAAAACCACATAGAGGAACTGATTTTCCTGCTGCCAT
Source organism: uncultured Flavobacteriaceae bacterium (assembly GCA_964408665.1). Classification (GTDB taxonomy): domain Bacteria; phylum Bacteroidota; class Bacteroidia; order Flavobacteriales; family Flavobacteriaceae; genus JALSVQ01. The sequence goes on from CAYPAK010000248.1 coordinate 1,525, forward strand.
AGGCACACCGATAATTAGTACAGCAAACGGAACTGTTATTGAATCTACTTACCGTGGCGGTAATGGAAATTTTGTAAAAATACGACATAACAGTACCTATATGACACAATACCTCCACATGAAAAAACGTAAAGTAAAAGTAGGCGATGTGGTAAAACAAGGTGATGTTATTGGCTGGATAGGGATGACAGGAAACACCTCTGGACCGCATGTTTGCTATCGTTTTTGGAAAAATGGCGAACAAGTTGACCCTTTAAAACAAAAACTTCCTGAAGCAAAACCAATGGATTCATTACTTGTCCCTAGATATTTAAAAAGTATTGTTGATATAAAAAAGCAATTAGACGCAATAAATTACCCAAAAGCACAGTTAGATAAACTAATAGCAAAAGATACAACTGCTATCGTTAACTAACACAGTAATGCTAGATGAGATTAAAAAAGGTAAATCCTACACAAACTAATGCTTGGAAAAATCTTCAAGAGCATTATAAAACAATGCAACAGAAGCATCTTATAGACCTATTTCAAGAAAACCCAAATAGAACAAAAGAACTATCTTTAACTGTTGCTGATTTACACCTTGACTATTCCAAGCAGAACATCACAACAAAAACAATAGATTTATTACAAAACCTAGCTAGTGAGTGTCATTTA
>CAYPAK010000249.1:0-2163 GCA_964408665.1 uncultured Flavobacteriaceae bacterium
TTTATAGTGCAACACTAAAGCATAAATGAATAGCTAGGCACTTTTATGTGTGTAAAGATATAATGTTCATTTATTATAAACTATTCCTTATTCATTTTATCTAATGCAACATCAACAATTTCCATTAAATTATCAGTTGAGTTTATATATTCTAATTTTGAGAGTAAATTATTAAAAAAAACTTTATCATTTGAAAATGATTTAGTTTTAGTTAATTTAATTAATGCCTTTTTAACATAGTTTTTAACTTTATCAAATTGTTTTTCAAAAGAGCCTAAATGCCTTGCGAAAGTTTTCCCATCTTCCATGCTCATTGCATTTTTCATAAAACTGTCGTCTGCACCATTTCTACTTCCTTTTTCACAATTATAAGTTTTTCGAATAAACATTTCATATCTTAATGCTTTTATATAATTATCTGCACCCATAGTGTTATTTTTGATTAATGATATTATTCATTTTCCTTCTAAATTTAGATTTTTGCATGCTTATCTAGCATAGCTATACCCTACGAACCACACATCAAGCAATCATCTGGGTTATCTCTAGAATCTATTATTAATTGTTTAAGTTCTTCTGGACTTAGTGGTGCATCTTGTGCTTCCTCTTTTTTAGCAATGGTAAATTTAATAGCATCTACGGCAGATTTAGTTCTAAGGTAATACATTCCTGTTTTTAAACCTGATTTCCAAGCGTAAAAATGCATAGAAGTCATTTTAGAAAAATCTGCATCTTCTAAAAATAGGTTTAATGACTGTGATTGATCTACAAAATAACCGCGCTGACGAGACATATCTATTATATCTTTCATACTCATTTCCCAAACCGTTTTATACAAGTCTTTCAGCTCTTGAGGGATACTTTCTATATGCTGAACTGTACCATTTGCACGCATTAATTCCTCTTTCATATTATCATCCCAAAGTCCCAGTTCTACTAAGTCTTCTAAAAGGTGCTTATTTACCACTATAAATTCTCCTGAGATAGTTCTTCTAGTATAAATATTAGAAGTATATGGTTCAAAAGCTTCATTATTACCTAATATTTGCGAAGTTGAAGCGGTAGGCATTGGTGCTAATAATAGCGAATTTCTAACACCATTTTCTTTTATTTCACTACGTAATTTCTCCCAATCCCAGCGTCCACTAAGTTCTGAAGCATCAACGCCCCAAAGGTCAAATTGGAATTTCCCTTGTGATATAGGCGAACCTGCATAACTTTCATAAGTACCATCACGTTTTGCCTCTTCCATAGAAGCAGTAAGTGCTGCATAATAAATGGTTTCAAAAATATCTTTATTAAGTTCCTTAGCCTCTTCGGATGTAAAAGGTAAGCGCAGTTTTATAAAGGTATCTGCTAGCCCTTGTACACCAATTCCTATTGGTCTATGACGCATATTAGAATTTTTAGCTTCTTTAATTGGGTAATAATTTACATCTATAACACGGTTTAGATTACGTGTGATTTTGTGTGAAATATCAAAAAGTTTTTGATGGTTAAAGCCTTTATCATCAATAAACATTGGTAAAGCTATAGAAGCAAGGTTACAAACTGCCACTTCGTCTTTTGAAGTATATTCTAGTATCTCGGTACAAAGGTTAGAAGATTTGATAGTCCCTAAATTCTGTTGATTAGATTTTCTATTTGCAGCATCTTTATACATCATATAAGGCGTACCCGTTTCTATCTGACTTTCTATGATTTTTTCCCAAAGATCACGTGCTTTAATAGTACGTCTTCCTTTTCCTGCTGCTTCATAGCTCAGGTATAATTTTTCAAACTCCTCACTATGTGTTTCGTGTAAATTAGGACATTCATTAGGACACATTAACGTCCATTCTTCATCGGCCTCTACACGTTTCATAAATAAATCTGGAATCCACATCGCATAGAATAAATCTCTTGCACGCATCTCTTCTTTACCATGGTTTTTCTTTAAATCTAAGAAATCAAAGATGTCTGGATGCCAAGGTTCTAGGTAAATAGCAAAAGAACCTTTACGCTTCCCTCCTCCTTGATCTACGTAACGTGCCGTATTATTAAATACTTGAAGCATAGGAACTATTCCGTTAGAATTTCCGTTTGTTCCACGTATGTATGATCCTGTGGCACGAATATTATGTATAGACAACCCAATACCTCCTGCTGATTGTGATATTTTGG
>CAYPAK010000250.1:0-2113 GCA_964408665.1 uncultured Flavobacteriaceae bacterium
AAAAAAATGACTAAAAAAAGCATAAATATTGCACTTGTAGGTAATCCTAATACAGGAAAAACATCCTTGTTTAATGTGCTTACTGGTTTAAAGCAAAAAGTAGGGAATTATCCAGGGATTACGGTTTCCAAAAAAGAAGGTATTTTAAAGGTAAATAGTCATTTAGAAGCTAAAGTTATAGATTTACCAGGGACGTATAGTTTAAACCCAAATTCTAAAGATGAAGCCATTGTCTTAGAATATCTATTAGCTAAACAAAATAGAACAGACTTAGTACTTGTAGTTGCCGAGGTAGAAAATTTAAAGCGAAATTTATTATTATTTAGCCAAATAAAAGATTTGGGACTTCCTGCTATTTTAGTCATTAATATGGCAGACCAATTAGATAGAAAAGGAATTAAAATTGATGTAGCTGCTTTGTCCAAAAAGTTAGGTGCAGCAGTACAACTTATTAGCGCAAGAAAAGGAGAAGGTATTGAAATCTTAAAAACAAGTATAGCGAATTTTGAGAAGTTGCCTAGTGCAGCTATTGTTGATGGATATAAGATAGATGAAGCTATTTTTAATAAATTAGCGGTATTAGTTCCTAATCGAGATTTATATATTTCTTGGTTAGCACTTACACATCCTGAGCTTAATTTATTGAAGGAAAAAGAACAAGATGCACTAGCAACATTAGCCTTAGATACTGAGGCTATAAAAAGACTGCAGCACCGCGAAACGATAGTACGTTATCAAGCAATTAACGCTATACTAAAAGAAGTGTATAGTAAGAATTATATGGAGGGAAACTCTATGCGTGCAAAACTTGATAAAATATTGACACACCATTTTTGGGGATATGTTATTTTCTTTGTGATTTTGGCAACGATGTTTCAGTCGGTATTTGCTTGGGCTAGTATTCCTATGGATTTTATAGATGTGCAGTTTTCACATTTAACACATTATCTGGAAGGGCAGTTTCCAGCAGGAAAACTAACCGATTTAATTACGCAAGGTATTATACCAGGAATTAGTGGTGTACTTATTTTTGTGCCGCAAATAGCTATTTTATTTTTCTTTATTGCTTTGTTAGAAGAAACAGGTTATATGAGTAGAGCTGTTTTCTTGATGGATAGAGGTATGCGTAAGTTTGGTATGAGCGGTAAAAGTGTTGTACCTTTGGTTGCTGGTACAGCCTGTGCTATTCCTGCTATAATGGCATCTCGAAATATTGAAAATTGGCGAGATCGCTTGATTACTATTTTGGTAACACCGTTTACCACTTGCTCTGCAAGGTTACCTGTTTATGCTATTATTATAGCGCTTGTTATTCCCGATAAATCATTTTTAGGGATTATAAATTTGCAGGGTTTAGTGTTATTAGGCTTGTATATGTTGGGTTTTTTAACGGCATTAATTTCAGGGTTTATTTTAACTAAATTTATTAAACAAGCTAAAAAAGCATTATTTATTATAGAAATGCCTTCGTATAAAATACCATCATTTAGAAATATAGCTTATCGTATTATAGAGAAAACAAAAGGCTTTGTTTTTGGTGCTGGAAAAATTATTTTCACCATAAGTATTATTCTTTGGTTCTTGGCATCTTATGGTTTTTATACCGAAACTGATGTGGTAAATTATAAAAAAGAATTGCTAATTCAAGAAACAAATCCTGCATCGTTTGATGCTAAAATAGCTAATTATAAACTGGAACATTCTTATATAGGAACAGCAGGAAAACTGATAGAACCACTGACTAAACCTCTAGGTTATGATTGGAAAATAGGCGTAGGACTTATAAGCTCTTTTGCGGCTAGAGAAGTATTTGTAGGTACTATGGCTACATTATATAGTGTGGGTAATAAAGCTGATGATAGTTCTATAAAAGCAAAAATGAAAGCCGAAATAAATCCTGCTACTAAGAAACCGCTTTATAACCTTCCAGTAGGGATGTCTTTACTTGTTTTCTATGCATTTGCTATGCAATGTATCAGTACGCTTGCTATTGTAAAAAAAGAAACCAACTCGTGGAAATGGCCATTAATTCAGCTATTTGGTATGTCAGGATTTGCTTATATAATGGCTTTTATAACTTTTCATATTTTTAGCTAATGGATATTCAAGAAAT
>CAYPAK010000251.1:0-2092 GCA_964408665.1 uncultured Flavobacteriaceae bacterium
ACTAGATACTAAAGAATTTGATGAAACGATAACTTACACAGGAAGTGATGAAAGTGATTTTTTAGCAAAAAAATATATGCTGTTAGAAAATAGCGGTCTTGATGGACGCGAATTAACAGAAGTTGCTGCTAACGAGCTTAAAGCTAAAGCTGATGCCTTAAAAAATGATATAAATACTTTACTTAATAAGTATAAATTAGACAGTACTTTTAAAGCCAATGCCCAAAAAGATATGGCTTACCTCACTCCTGCTACTATTGCTAAATTTTTAGCTTATCAAGGATATTTCTATGGAAATAAAATTGATGGTGCTGCCGAGCTTCTAAAAGTATTAGATGGCATTGATTATGATAATGAAGCCGATTTTAAAACATCTGATAATTATAAAATGCTCGTAGATATTGATTTTATGCGTAAAACAGCAGAAGCTGAGGATTTGGGAATTTCTCACGTTAAAACCATAAAATCAAAAACAATTAGAGAACACTTTATCAAACAACTTGGTAGCGAAATCAATCCTAGTAATAAAAACTTGGAAAAAGACTTTAAAGCAATTATGGCTATAGCAACTGATAAAGACTTCAAAGACAAGTTGCAAGCAAAATATGACAAATTTGCTCAATTAGTAGCAGGTAATCCATCTCCTACTTTTGAAAATTACGAAAACTATGCAGGAGGTACAACATCACTAGCAGATTTAAAAGGTAAATATGTTTATATAGACGTTTGGGCTACTTGGTGTGGACCTTGTAAACGTGAAATTCCTTTTTTACAAAAAATAGAAGAAAAATATAAAGGCAAAAATATTCATTTTGTAAGTCTTTCTATAGATGATAAAGGGGCTCATGAGGCTTGGAAAGCTATGGTTGCTGATAAAGAAATGAGTGGAATTCAGCTTTTTGCACCAAAAGACTGGAAATCTAAATTTGTACGTGATTACGGTATAGAAGGAATACCTACTTTTATCCTGATAGACCCCAAGGGAAATATAGTAAGTGCTAGCGCACCAAGACCATCAAGTGAAGAATTACCCGCTTTACTAGATAGCTTGCTAAAATAGCAAACACTAAAAAAAAGAAAAAAAGCTATCATTAATTTGATAGCTTTTTTTCTTTTAACTCATCATCTTTGAAGTAAACAAATAACTAAATACTGCCTACTGAAGACTGTCAACTTATTTTTAAGTAAGCATCCCTCCATCTACATGAAGCGTTTGTCCAGTAATATAAGCCGCCATATCTGATGCTAAAAACAAGCAAGCATTTGCTACATCTTCTGGTGTCCCTCCTCGTTTAAGCGGAATAGCATTACGCCATTCTTTTACTACTTCTTCACCTAATTTTGCAGTCATTTCAGTTTCTATAAAACCTGGAGCAATAGCATTACACCGTATATTACGAGAACCAAGCTCTAGTGCTACAGATTTAGTAAAACCAATAACTCCTGACTTAGAAGCAGCATAATTGGCTTGTCCTGCATTACCTTTTACACCTACTACACTACTCATATTGATTATAGCTCCATTGCGTTGTTTCATCATAGGACGAATCACTGCTTTGGTCATATTATAAACCGATTTTAAATTTACATTAATCACTTTATCAAAATCATCTTCACTCATACGCATCAGCAAACCGTCTTTGGTTATTCCAGCATTATTAATAAGTATATCTATACTTCCAAATTCTTTAATGATTTCAGCAGTTAACTCCTGCGCAGCATCAAAGTCTGCAGCGTTAGATTGGTAACCTTTTGCTTTAATACCTAAAGCATTTAATGATTTTTCTAATGCATTAGCAGCATCAATAGAGCTACTATATGTAAAAGCGATATTAGCGCCTTCTTGTGCAAATTTTTCTGCCAGACCCTTCCCTATTCCTCGTGTTGCACCTGTTATTATTGCTGTTTTTCCTGATAATATTCCCATAAAATATATAGTTAATTAATTTTTCTTAATAAAAATCAAATATACAATATTTTAATAAAAAAATAAATATATTTGTTATTCTAAAAAGAATACTTAAAAAATGAACATGAAAATTACTAAAGTTTTAAAATTTGGTGGAAGTTCTGTAGCAACAGCAGAAGCTAT
>CAYPAK010000252.1:0-2086 GCA_964408665.1 uncultured Flavobacteriaceae bacterium
AACTGATTGGCTACATATTTTGCAGTCAATTGATTATCGCCTGTAAGCATAATCACATCAATTCCTTTGGCTTGTAATATTGCAATGGCTTCTTTACTGGTTTCTTTTATGGCGTCAAATATGCTTACATAACCCAAAACTTCATCAGCTACAGCTATAAACGAAACTGTTTTACCTTTGGCTTGTTCCGTTTCCACTTGATTTTTAATTGAAATAGGAATTGAAGCATTAATTTGTTCCATTAATTTATCATTTCCAATGGCAATGGCTTTATTATCAACAACACCTGTTACGCCTTTTCCTTTAACCGCTTTAAAATTTTCAGCATCCAATAAAGTTAACTTTTGTTCATTCGCTTTTTTTACAATAGCTTCGGCTAACGGATGTTCACTGTATTTATTTAAAGATGCGATATACATCAGTAAGCGTTCATCTTCTTCTCCATTAACATTTTGCACGCTTTCAACCGATGGTTTCCCTTCGGTAATAGTTCCTGTTTTATCGGTAATTAGCACATCTACTTTGTTTAAATTCTCTAAGGCTTCGGCATTTTTAATCAGCACACCATTTTGCGCTCCTTTACCAACGCCAACCATAACAGACATTGGCGTTGCTAAGCCTAAAGCACACGGACAAGCGATAATCAACACTGCAATAGCATTTACAAAAGCATAAACCATTGCAGGTTCTGGACCAAAATAACGCCACACTACAAAAGTAATTAGTGAAATTATCACTACAATAGGTACAAAGTATTTTGATATTCTATCGGCTAATTTTTGAATAGGTGCTCTACTTCTACTCGCACTATTTACCATTTGAATAATTTGAGAAAGCAAGGTATCTGAACCTACTTTTTCTGCTTCCATTACAAAAGATTGTGTTCCGTTAATTGTTCCAGAACTCACCAAATCACCTGTATTTTTATCCACAGGAATAGGTTCTCCTGTAATCATACTCTCATCAACGCTGCTGTGTCCTTCAATAATTTTTCCATCAACAGGTATTTTATCGCCTGGTTTTACACGCAATTTATTTCCTTTTTCTATTTTATGAATGGAGATTACTTTATCGCCTTCGGCTGTTACCAAAGTAGCTTCGGTTGGTGCTAATTTTAGTAGCTCTTTAATAGCACCACTAGTTTGACTGTGTGCTTTGGCTTCTAATAATTGTCCGAGTAATACCAAGGTTAAAATAACGGTTACCGCTTCAAAATAGACAAATACAGTACCACTTGCCGTTTTAAATTCGGCTGGAAAAACCTCAGGAAAAAGCAAAGCAAAAATACTAAATAGAAAAGCAATACCCGAACCAATACCAATTAAGGTAAACATATTCAAATTCCACGTTTTAACGGAATTGTACGCACGTTCAAAAAACATCCAAGTCGCATAAAAAACGACTGGTAAAGAAAGTACAAACTGTATCCAGTTCCACGTTATTTGATTAAAAATTTTGGCTAATGGGTTTCCTGGAATTAATTCGCCCATAGCTATAATAAAAATAGGAACGGTAAAAGCAACGGCTAGTTTGAATTTTTTTAGGAGTTTTTGATACGTTTTATCTTCTTCGCTATCGCTTGGTTCTACTGGTACTAAATCCATTCCACAAATAGGACAACTTCCCGGTTCATCACGGATAATTTCGGGATGCATCGGACAAGTGTATTCTGTTGTGGTTTGTAGTTTGGGTTGCTCTACCAAGTCCATTCCACAAACAGGACAACCCACTTGTGATGTGTATGTTTTTTCGCCTTCGCAGTGCATTGGACAATAAAAAATGCCATTACCATCTATTGGTTTTTCTGCTTTAGCGTGTTTTTCGTGTCCTGGCATTTCAATAGTATAGTGCAAACCTGCTTTTAATAAGGTTTCTTGTAATTTTTCTAAGGAAACGTGTTTGGTCATTTCAAGCGTAACCGTTTCTTCTTTTAAATTAGCATCTACTTTTGTGATTACTGCTAAATTAGACAAGGCACTTTCTACATTGGTTTTACAACCTGTGCAAGTCATTCCTGTTATTTTGTATGTGTGTTTCATTTTTTTAATTTTAAATGATGAATGCTAAATTTTGAATGATCTTTATA
>CAYPAK010000253.1:0-2064 GCA_964408665.1 uncultured Flavobacteriaceae bacterium
GGATAGTAATCAGTTGCACCACCTACCTCTAATGTGTTGCCATTCTGTTTTTTAACCACTGCACGTACATTTCCTAAGTGGTCTGTCAGTTGATACGTATAAGCATTCCAACTAGGTTCATCTATTGCTTGTCTATATAAAATACCTAATCTATTTGCTCCATATACTGGATTTTCTTTTAATAATGTTTGCATTTTTATGGAAATGTATAATTTCTACGCATACAACAAATATATAAAAAAATTGACGCGCTATTGTTTGCCTTGCTTTTTACTCTTATGTGCCACTAAGCACAGCTTAGCGGTAGCAGTGTACTCATAGTTTAGTGCTTGCGGTAGCTGGGGTAATCTTTCGATTCCATCTTTAGAGATTGCGTATAGAATGGCTACTGTTTTAGAAATTTCTTTAGATAAGTTAGTTTATGGCGAGAATAAGGCACAAACTATATTAGATGATGTTGATTTACTTACTTTATTTAATAAGGCTCAAAAACTCTCTAAAAAACAAAAGGAAACCGTTAAAGATTTCCTTTCTGCTTTTGTTCTTAAAGCTGATCTAACTCAAAAGTTAGCGCAATAAAAAACCACTCCGTAGAGTGGCTTTTGCTTTAGTTATAATTTATTTTTTGTATGCTTACTAATTCAACCTTACCTTGATTGTCTTTAAACATATATATATGGCTAATACCAAAATGTGTTCTACTATCGTACTTTACTTTTCGTTTTTTCTCTTTTATTAATTCTGCAAAAAATATCCCATCTTGTTGCTCTGTGAAGTAGATTTTCAGTTTAGCACACTTCTTTTTGTTTAAACTTAAAAGACTTTTGTCTATTGAGTTCTCCTTTTTATCATTAATAACAATATCATAGTCTGATAGCTCTACAGCATTTTCAGCAAGCTGTTTCTTGAACATTTTACCCATTTTAGAAAAAACTATCAATTCATCAGATATGTGATATTTTTTAGGATTGTTAGTGTATGTCTTATACTCATCAGAGTTAACAATTATTTCAAGAGCATCTTTATATTGCTCTACTTGAGCCGTTACTGTAAACGGTGAAATTAAATAACACAGTATAATTATATTTCTCATATTTATTTAAAATCTAATATTTCTTGACCTTCTAACAGTTCTACCTCTCCTATTAGTTGTTTGGTATCTAAATCCAATTGTTGAATTACTGCCAGAAGGTGTAGCTTGGTATGTCCTTCTTTGGCCATATGGTCTTGCACCTGCATTAGAAGGATTATTATCTAACTCCTGTCTATAAACGTTAACTCTATCTACTACTGGACCAGTAGATGTATCTCCTGGTGTTGTAGGGTCAGAATTAGAACCTCCTGCGCCAGTATGCCTAAACTCGTGGAAAGCCGTCATTCCTACACCTAACGTCCTATCATTTAGTTCGGCAGGCGTTCCATTTATAAAACTAGTTATTTGACTATCCCCTAACCATATTTGATTGCCTCCACTAGGCGTTACAGAATCATTTGGTGTCACACCAATATCAGTCACACCATTTCCGTCAATATAACCAACTAAATCTGCTCTGGCAGATGCACTACCATTTTGTGTAGTATTTCCATTAGCATCAGTAGTAGTTGATACAACTGCATTACCATTGGCATCTGTTGCATAACTTATCAGTCCTGTAGCATCAACATTTAAAGTTAAACCCGTTTGTTGTTGCCAATCATTAACTAATTGCTGTTGATAATTTGTGCTATTAACGTTATCATAAACAGTTACTTGAGCAACTCTAACACTATCTCCTTTAACCTCTTGAAAAACCATAGGGCTATTCTTGGTAAAATTATAAGGCGATTGGTCATAATACTTTTCAGAAAACCTATCTATTTTGTTAAATCTTGCAATTGCTGGGTCGTAATCTCTCCATTGAAAAGCTAAAGTGTTTTTTCCTAACTCTTCTTCGAGTTCTTGACCTTGATATGTTTGGTACTTATTTTCCGTACCGTTTATAACATTATTGTACCCTTTATGTTCAAGCCCAAAGGGATAGTAATTATTTTCCTCAATAATCTCAGAGACATCTACCGTTCCAT
>CAYPAK010000254.1:0-2057 GCA_964408665.1 uncultured Flavobacteriaceae bacterium
ACCTGTATTTTCTGGCACATATCTACAAACTCCGCCTACACAAATCAAACCACCTCGTTGTCTTCCATAACCCAAAGCAAAACGTGTTGCGTTTTTAGCATAAACAGCTCCTACACTAAAATAGTGCAATTGCTTAGCTGGGTCAGCATTACCATAATTATACATATCATTAAAATACATACTAAATTTTCTATTAAAATTATACTCTACAGTACCTGCCATCCAATTTTTCTTATCATCTTTTGTGCTCAAATGCTGCAATTCTATACGTGCCGCTTTTTTATTTTTTAATTTAAAATTGACTTCCGAAGTAATGATATTTGCTTTAACTGTTCCGTAACCTCCTTCTAGTTTTCCTTTATTATAAAACAAATTAATATAACCTAAAGAAGCATTTATTTTTTTAGAAATCTTTTTGTCTAGTTCAATATTAAAATCTTTAAAATAATTCTCTCCAAAAGCATAACCATCGGTAGTGTATGTTTCGTTGGCTTGATCAAAAGTAGTTTTAAGCCCATTCCAGTTTGAATAGTTAAGTGTGACATGAGTTCCTTTAAGGAATGAGTATCCACCTATATTATAGTACGCATCTACTTGATAACCTATTTCTCCTGCTTTTTCATCTAAAAAACTCAAACCAGCTTGCGCTTGGTATGTGTAAATATTAGGCAAACTAAAATCGTGCTGTCTTGTTAAAGCTAATACATTATTTACAACTAAAGAATTGTACGCATTACCATAAGCCAATCTGTCCGTGTACATATTTAGATTCTCTACACGTCTAAAAGTAGCTGTAGCACCAAAACTTCGCTTACTATAACCCATTTCAAAAAGCAAACCTTTTCCTTTATAAAATTCGGTATTAAAAATAGTTCCACTAAATACTCGTGCGTCTGCAGCTTTAGAGACTAATTCAACTTTTGAACTAAAAGCACCTTTATTGAAATCCAAACGAGCAGAAACAGCACCGACTACATCTGGAAAATCTGGGTTAGGGTTAGCATGCTCTTCATAGCGCCCTACATAACTAAAGCCTAAATTTACACTTGAATCAGTAAGTTTTGCTAAACTAGCCAAATCTAATTCTAGATTTGCTCCGTGCAACGAACCATTAGACAGCTCAAAACCATTACGTTGTTTTCCATAAAAAGCGCTTAATTGCAAATACTTTGTAGCATCAAATTTTATACGTATTCCTTTTAATGCATTATTTACACCTAGCTGTTTATCTTCCCAAGAGCGCAAAATCATACCGCTGCCATATTGTTCATAAAAATAACCCGCAGTAATATCTAAATCGTGCGCTTTGTAGTTAAAGAAATAAGTTGCAATACCTTCTCCTTTTAAAACTGGTGAATATCCTAATAAAGCGTTTGGATTATACGATTCATATTGCATTCCTACGGTAAATGCTTTGTAATTGTAATTTAAATTAAAATAGCTATTTGCTCTAAATTTATCTTGTGGAGCTATACTATTTGTTTTATCATCATCTTGGTAAAGTTGCGTATTAGACACAAATCCGCCGCTAAAACTACCAAAATCTTGTGCTTTAATGGTTACTGTTACAGCCAATAACAGTATTAATTGTAATTTTTTCATTATATAAATTTTATTTATTTTGTTAACTCCACCAACTTATCATAAACATCTTCTTCAGAACCTGTAGTGTATCCTGTATGTTTATAAACTATTTTCCCTTTATGTACTATAAAAAGAAAAGGCGGATTGGTTACATTCATAGCTCTTTTCAATTCTCCCGCTGTATCTAATAATACCGTATAATCCCAACCAAAACGATTTACCATAGGGCGAACCTTAGAAACCGAGCTTTGATCATCTACCGAAATAGCATACATTGTTACCCCTGTTTCTTCTTGCCAATCAGGATATACTTCTTTAATAGCTTTAAGCTCTCTCAAACAAGGCGCACAATGTGTTGACCAAAAAGACAGCACAACAGGTTTATCTCCTTGACCTAAACTACTAATATCGATTGTTTTTCCATCTAATGACTTTAATTTAATACTAGGTAAACTTGTACTACTTGAAAATGC
>CAYPAK010000255.1:0-2053 GCA_964408665.1 uncultured Flavobacteriaceae bacterium
CTGCACCAGAAAACACGTATGGTGGAGATTCTACAGCAATAAAAAAAGGAATACCTTACTATAAGTTCAATAGAGAAAATGCTGATCCAAATAGCAAAAAAGCAATTCGTCCAGAAAAAGCAACAAGAGCGGCTAATACTTCTGACGGATTACTATTACCTAAATATACTTTACCTACAGAAGCACAATGGGAATATGCAGCTAAAGCCATTATAGAAAATAGAGAATATAACAATATAAAAGGACGTAAAAAATACCCATGGCAAGGTATGTACACAAGACGTGGCGACCGTAAAAGAGCTGGTGATCAACTAGCAAACTTCAAACAAGGACGTGGTGACTATGCAGGTGTTGCTGGCTGGTCTGATGACGAAGCTACGCTTACCCAAGAAGTAAAACACTATCCTCCGAATGCATTTGGTTTATATGATATGGCTGGTAATGTAGCCGAATGGGTAGCGGATGTTTACAGACCTATTATAGATGCTTCTGCAACTGACCTTAACTATTATAGAGGTAATGACTTTACCAAACAAAAAATTGGTGAAGATGGTAAAGTAGTTGTAATCAAAGAAGGTGTAGAATATGACACATTAAGTAATGGGCGTATAGTACCTAAAGTGCTTCCTGGTTCTGTAGCTCGTGAAACTTTAGACGAAGCGGATGTTTATCTTAGACCAAACTTTGAAAAAGCATATAACGTAAACTACAGAGATGGAGATTTCCCTTCTACTCGTTTTTACGAACAGTATACTTCAGATAGTTTAGAATTTGAAGAGTTGAAAAAGAAAACAAATATGTATAACTCTCCTGTAAATAAAATATCTAGAGATAGTTTAGGAAATATTATCAGAAATAGAGATAAATCTGGAGACCGTACTTCTTTAGTAAGTGATGAAGTTCGTGTTTATAAAGGAGGTTCTTGGAAAGACAGAGCATACTGGTTAGATCCTGCTCAAAGAAGATATTTACCACAAGATATGGCAACAAACTACATCGGGTTTAGATGTGCTATGCCACGTGTAGGTACAGAAAGCTTAAAAAAGAAACGAGCTAGAGATTAATTTCTTTTCTCAATTAACATAAAAGTGCTATCTTTGGATAGCACTTTTTTTATACAAGAAAACCAATGGAAATAGCACAAATACACCAACTGTTTGTTACAGAACAACTAATCATAAATACAGATAGTAGAAAAAAAATACCTAACAGCATCTTCTTCGCCTTAAAAGGAGAAAACTTTGATGGCAATAAATATGCTCAAAAAGCAATAGAAACTGGCGCTTCATACGCCGTAATAGATGATGAAAACTATTATGATGAGGACAATAAGCAACTTATCCTAGTAAATAATGTTTTAGAAACACTACAAAATCTAGCAAAACACCATCGTGAGCAATTCAATATCCCTGTTATAGGACTTACAGGAAGCAATGGAAAAACCACTACTAAAGAATTAATCAACGCAGTTTTAAAAGAAAAATACAACACTATTGCCACCATAGGAAACCTCAATAATCATATTGGCGTTCCACTTACACTACTTCGCATAAAACCTCAAACTGAAATTGCTATTATAGAAATGGGCGCTAATCATCCTAAGGAAATTGAATTTTTATGCAATATAGCTCAACCCGTATTTGGTTATATTACTAATTTTGGAAAAGCACATTTAGAAGGTTTTGGTAGTCTTGAAGGTGTAGTAAAAGCTAAAACAGAACTCTATACTTTTATTGATACTAATGGCGGCATAAAATTCATTAATGGATATGATGCTAAACAGCTTGAATTAACAAAGCAAGACAATAATACCATTACTTTTTGTAAAGAAAAATGTGCAATTACTATTACACAAACTAGTAGCAAACCATATGTGGAAGCATCATTTGATGCTACTACAATTCAAAGCAATCTCATAGGTAATTATAACTTTAATAATATTGCAGCTGCTATTGCTATTGGTCATTACTTTAAAATGCCAGTTAACGCAATAAAAAAAGGGATTGAGAATTATACGCCAACGAATAACCGTTCCCAATTAATAACAAAAGGA
>CAYPAK010000256.1:0-2051 GCA_964408665.1 uncultured Flavobacteriaceae bacterium
GTCCAAATACAAGTTTTCTACTTTTGTTCTTGCCCAAGGTGTTTTGCGCAAAAACTTCAAGCAAGATTTATGTGATGGGTCTTTTTTAAAGCAGTTAATAGTAATATATTTTGCTAATTTTTCAAAACCATATTCTGCTATAAGAAAGGTTAGCATATCAGCGAGTTTAACGCCATGAAGCGGATTGTTGGGTTGTGAGTTTAGCGTCATTATTTATTATAAATAGCATTATATAAAGCAATATATTTCTCTTTTATCTGCTTGCGTTTTGGTTTGAATGTAGGCGTAAGCAACCCGTTATCTACTCCCCAAACATCAGGTGTGAGCTTTATTACTTTTATTTGCTCCCATTTACCAAAGCCTTGATTTTTTTCAGTGATTTCCTGTTCTATTCGTGCTATAACTTTTTCGTTAGTGATTAAAGCATTATTATCATCAGAAACCGTAATATTATGGCGTTTTGCCCAAGCACGCACAAAATCAAAAGCAGGTTGTACTATAGCAGCAGGCATTTTTTCACCTTCGCCAACAACCATTATTTGTTCTATAAAACGTGATTGTTTCATTTCGTTTTCTAGCAGTACAGGCGATATATATTTCCCTCCTGAGGTTTTAAAAATTTCTTTTTTACGTCCTGTAATACGTAAAAAGCCATCATTATCTATTGCACCTTTATCTCCAGTATGGAAATAGCCATTTTTTAACACTTTGGCAGTAAGTTCTGGGTTTTTATAATAGCCCATCATTACATTAGGCCCTTTGATGAGAATCTCTTCATCATCAGCTATTTTTAGCTCAACATCTTGTATCGCTTTACCAACCGTTCCTACACGAAACATATTATCTTTATACATATTTACAGTTGCTACTGGCGATGTTTCTGTAAGCCCATAACCTTCCATCACTTGCATACCTGCAGCACAGAAAATCTTGGTTAATCTTGGTTGTAATGCCGCAGATCCTGAGACCATAGCCTCTAAGCTACCTCCTAAAGCGGCTTGCCATTTGCTGAATATTAATTTGCGAGCAAGTTTAAGTTTGGTTTCGTACCACCAACCGTTTTCGCCATAAGGTTGCCAATCATAGCCAAGTGCTACTGCCCAAAAGAATAGGCGTTTTTTTATACCTGTTAGTTCCGTTCCTTTTGCGATAATACCATCGTGTATTTTTTCTAATAGACGTGGTACTACACTCATTAGATTTGGATTTATTTCTCGTATATTATCGCCTATTTTATCAATACCTTCGGCAAAATATATTGCTACACTTTGTGATATGTATAAGTAATGTAACATACGCTCAAAAATATGACAAACAGGTAAAAAACTGATAACGCGAGATTCTCCATATATCAATGGTAATCTTGGTATACTTGATAGCACGTTAGATACTATATTATTATGTGAAAGCATTACACCTTTAGGCGTTCCTGTAGTTCCTGAAGTATAAATTATTGTAGCTAAATCCATAGGGTTTACAGCTTTTTTACGTGCTTCTACTTCATCTTGATTACTTGTATCTTCTCCAAGAGCTAATACTTTTTGCCAATTATCGCAGCCTGCTATTTCATCAAATGAATAAACACCTTTTATTGTGGGAGCATCTGCTTTTACAGCATTTACTTTTTCTAAAATTCCTTGATCAGAAACAAAGCAAAGTACGGTTTCTGCATGGTTAAAGATATAGGCGTATTCTTTGGCGCTAATAGTAGGATATATAGGGACACTTTGTGCACCTATTTGTAATAAACCAATATCCATAATATTCCACTCCGTTCTGTTGGTGCTAGATATAATAGCTATTTTGTCATTTGGTTTTACCCCTAATCGTAGTAAACCACGACTTATTTGATTGGCTTTATCAATAAATTCTTGTGTAGAAGTAGCAATCCATTTACCATCTTTTTTGGTAACTAATGCATTAGGAATTGCTTTTTTTTCTAATTGATAATACGGGAAATCAAATAAACGACTGATACTCATAATTGTAATTTTTAATAACGGATTAGTCCGCTAATTTACAATTTTTATATCAAAAACACAAAATATGCT
>CAYPAK010000257.1:0-2016 GCA_964408665.1 uncultured Flavobacteriaceae bacterium
GCCGCTGGCTAAGCACAGACCCACTAGCAGAGAAATACCAAGGCTTCTCGCCTTATAACTATACGCTGAATAATCCTATTATGTTGGTAGACCCTGATGGGATGCAGGTGGATTGGCATAAAAATAAAGATGGGAATCTAGTTGTAGACAAAGGAGATTCAGCTTATACATTATCAAAGCAAACAGTAATTGACCAAAAAACTTTTATGTCTACTAATTTTACTCCTGTTACAGCTGGAGCATCAATAACCTATACTAATGGAGATGGGCTAGGTTTTACTCTTAGTTATGGAGCAGGATATGGACTATCAGGATCTACTGGTTCATCTTCTAGCTTAAACTTCAATTTATTTTGGAAAAAAATGGAAAAAAAGCATTTACTTCTGATTTTTCTGGGCTAGAAGAAACAAAAAGCTTTACATTACCTTTGCTAGATTCAGGTTATTCAGGAAGGGCAAATATCATGAAGTCAAGTAGCCTTATCGGGACTGGAGTTAATGTGTCTGCTGGCACAAGTAGCTCTGCTTCTACAGTATACACAAATACAATTTACACAAAAGATCTTTAATCTTATGGACGATTTAAGTACTAGTTTTATTGTATCAAGTTTAATACCAAAAATAATTCCTATTATTTTTTCAATACATATTTATTATGAATATAAAAAATCAAAACGAATTACTAGAAAGCTATATCCTACTATTTTTTTAAATATTGTTTTTTGGTTTTTTTCTTATCACAACCTTCAATTTTTGGATTAATTAAGGATTATAGAAGGCTACAAAGCTTATCTAATGTAGCAATTGATAGTATGAAAATAAGTAAAAAAACAGAAAATCATCTTAATAAAGTCTATACAATAGAAAAGAAAGATTTTTCTAATATTTTAAAAAAAATACAACATCAAAAAAGCTATAGTGAATCATTAGGAAGAGAATATCCTTGGTATGAAATACATATTTACACGAGGCTTAAAAAGTATATTATTACTGTTAATATTAATAATAAAGAAACAATAGATTGCTATTAAAACTCCTAGAACCTTTGTAGATGAAAAACTAGGGGTGTTTATAACAGATGAAAGTCTGTTTCTTTATATAAGGTCTTTATTTGATGATAAAAACACGAAATAAACTGGAAAAGTAAATTTATTTTGAATTTTATAGTTTTACAACGGTATTAACTTTATATTCTGATTATCAAATATTTAATGGTGTTTTTTTAACTAATTTAGTTCATTTCCCCTTGCAACGGTCTTAAAATATAGTACAAAAAAAATCAGCCCTAAAGAGCTGATTTTTATAATTTATTTTGCAAAATTATTAACGTAAATTAAAAGATGTTGTCCCTGCAAGTTTTCCTTCTACAAAGGTTTTTACTAGGTATTTTCCTGCTTTCATAGCATCTCTATTTACTTTTATTACTGCAATAAGATTACGATTTACATTTACATAATCAAATTTATTAACAGCGCTATATTGTATTGTTTCATCATCATTTACCGTTATATCTCCCTTTGCAGAAACTACTTTTCCTAAAGGGTCTAGTACTTGCACATAAGCATTTTTAGCTCCTTGTTCTGCTATAGGGTTTGCCATTATCGTATAAGATACTTTTAAAGCATCTGTTTTTTTAGCACGGTCCGTATCTTTGAACTTGCCATTATTACGCTCTCGTAGTGAAGCTACTTGTATAGCTGATGTTTTTAACTTAGAGCCTAATTTAACCTTATCAGCAAGAGAGGTGTTTTCAGTTGCTAAAGAATCTTTTAAATAGATTTCTTTTTGAAGATTTGCCTGTGTGCTATCTAAAGCAATATTTAATCCTGCGTTTACTTGATTTAAAGAGTCGTTTAAGAAAAACAAACGTTTGTTTTGTTTCTGTAATACCACTAATTGTCTTTTATATTTTTTTATAGCAGCATAATCATTCGCTTTTGTCTTTTTTAACTCTTCTTTAAGTGTAACAATAGCTTCCTTTGCAGCTTCAATATCTCCTTTCATAGAAGTATTATCT
>CAYPAK010000258.1:0-2009 GCA_964408665.1 uncultured Flavobacteriaceae bacterium
TTGTTTGTTTTTGACTAACCATTGAGTATATGCTACGCGCCACTCCTTTTTTAAAACAATTAAAATTTAGTCAAAAATAAATCTTAAAGTTATATACTTTAGACCTTTTTATGAAAATTTAATTACCAAAGGGGCCGCGCCGCAGGCGCGGCCCCTTTAACACGGCTACCAAAATACCAATATTTTATTTAAGTTTAGACAATTTTTAACACAAAACTTACAAGTTAAGGTGTTTTAACAAGCGGGTCCACGAGGACTTGAACCTCGAACGGCGGTTTTGGAGACCGCTGTTTTACCAATTAAACTATAGACCCAAACATAGACATCATAAATTAAATATAACGCATGGTCAAATCATTATCCTGTACCATCACCTATGAAACATAATCTACTTGAAAAATTAGACTTACACAACTCTGTTTGTGGTAACTATCTTTTTATTTGGCGCAGGACACTTTTTATCTGCATATTCACAAAAAACACAACAATTTTCACTTTCTTTAGGGACTGAGATCGTTTTTCCGCAACCTTTACATACGTAAAATGGTTGACAGCTCATTTGTGGAATATTCTCAACTTGTACATGTGCACATTTAGGGCAGATTATATTTGTAATATTAACATCATCTTTTTTATCATCTTTTTTATTTTTGTAAGGAGTATTTCCCTTATCAGCAAAATCTAAGTTAAAAAAACGTTTATTATAAACAACAGCAACAAGTATGAACAAGGCACTTGGTAACCATAAAAAAACACCCCCAAATATATATCGTCCAATAAATAATCCTGTAGCACCTATTGCGTACAAGATAATTGGAAAAATATTTTTATGTGCACGATAATCAAAATAAAAACCAATAAGACCAAAAGCAAGCAATATTCCTGCAAGCCATTGCCATAGAGGTATTAAAGAACCCAGTCCCAGATAGGTAAACAAAGCCGCCGACCCTGTCCAACACAACGGACACACACCAATAGCTCCAGCCCCAAGCACTGGTGCAAGTTTTGTGGCAATAAATCGCTTAATATTATTTTCTTTTTTCATGATTGTTTTTAGTTATTTTTTAATTTGTATATTTTTAAAATTTATCTCACTACTCTAGTTTTTGTTTTTTGCCACCTTACACTTAAGTTACTAATATAGATTTGCAAATAATCTTCCAAGTTATCATTCAAGCTAATTAATTTATATCAGTATAATACTACCAGATATATTATACAAACTTCCACACACATAACAAAAACCCCGCATTGTTAAAGTAAAGCGAGGTTTTTATTTCTAATCTTTTTTACTATAAAAGATTATAGTACATCAGAGAGGTCAATAGTTGGAAAACCATTAATCTCATCATAGTGTAGCCATATCATCTCATTTGATGTATGCATTGCTCCTGCTGTGTCAAAGCGTGCGTCAGTCACCTTCCAAGTGTTTCCTACGCGACTCATCTTGCTTGCAAATACGGGAGCAACACCAAATTTTCCTCCTGCCATTGGTGGCACAGGCTGTGATGGTCCATAACGGAAGTATGTTGTTGGCTCTCCCTCATACTCAAACTTTGATTTTGCAACAGAAATTGGCGGTGTTGAAAGAATCATTCCATTTTTATTCATCATAATTTCGTGGAATATTTTAAACACCTCATTTACTCTATCTGCATCAACATCGGCTGTTTCAAAGGTTCGCAGTGCATTAAGTGCTCCAATGATAGTGCCAATGTCATCAATAGTGTATTCACTTTGAGAGTTAAATCCACCGGTGGTGTTATTGAAGTCTGCAAGAAATGCTGCGGCAACAGGAAGTATGTCTCCTGTGGTTACACCAAGTGTTCGGTGTGCTTCCACCAGTCCTCGCAAGTACCATGCTCGTGCAGTGGCATTCACAGGATTATGCTTTGCTAAACTTTTTGCAAGTGTGGTTATTTTCTTTACTGCTTGCTTTTTGTTTGCAATATTATCTGTTTTTGCGGCATACCATACTAATGCTTGAATATTTCGAGCAAGTTCTCGAA
>CAYPAK010000259.1:0-2005 GCA_964408665.1 uncultured Flavobacteriaceae bacterium
AGGCTTTTTAGCATATTTTTACTATTTTTAGTCATCAACTTTTTTACATCTTGTGAAAAAGATATTAGAGAAGATGTAAATACTGATAATGCAAGCACTTCACGAATGTCTAACAAAGCATTAATGAGTACTAGCTATACGATTACAACTTCACAAAGTTTTGACAATGTACCTAATGCATTGTCTAATTTAGATTTAGCAAACTTAAATCCTAGCACCGAAAAACAGCATGTTTCTTTAGATCTTTTTGAAGATGGAAGTATTAATGCTACAATTGAAAAACTCGGATTTAAAAATAAGGTTGCTGTACTACATAAAGCTTTGCCTAACGACATTCCACCTATTGTAAAAACAGTTATACGAGGTGGTCAGGCAACTTTTTATGATACTAATGGAAAAGAGGTAGGCAAAAGGCAAATACAAATTGAAAATAAAATAGCGATTGTAAAAAAGATTAAATCATTAAAAGATAAATTTTCTATTGATGACATTAATGCAACAGTAGCTAGCTTTCAAGGACAACGATTTATTGATAATTTGGATGAATTTATTCGTACTGCCCCTGCTAATAATATAACTGTAAGTAATGGAGGAAATGGTCTGCTAAAATTAAAATTTCCACCATCAGAAAATGGAAATGTTGCTATTATACTTGTAGATAAAAATAAAAATAGAATGATGGGTAATGAAATATACAATGCTAAAAATGAATTACTGCAACGTGTCTTGTTTGCTTATAATACAGGTGATGTTAAATCTATTAAAGCTATTCGTACTACGCAGCCATTTATATTGCCTTCTGGCAAAAAAGTAAATAGTCGTACACTATCTCATATCGAAAATTTTAAATTTAATCTAAATATATAAGACCATGAAAAAAATAATTTATTTACTAATTATATCAGTTTTTGCACTAAAAGCTGTTGATGTAACGGCACAAAACAGGAAAGTGGCTTGGGTTCATGGTTTAGAAGAAGATTATACTGCTTGGAGACATTATGAACAAATTTTTCATACAGAACGTGATATTTATAGTTGGAATGGAAACTATCATACTACTATTGGTATTAATGACGCTGCTAATTCATTAAAAAATCATATTGCTAGTTATTGGTATTATAATAGTAGCGCATATGACGCCAATAGTATTGGAATAGGTCATAGTTTAGGTGGTTTAGCTATTCGTAATTTAGATAGAACGTTAGTTGGTGATCCTCACGGAAAAATGTTTGGAGGATACATTACAGTTGCAACGCCTAATTATGGCGCGCCTATTGCCAATTCTTTACAAGATGGTAGTGTGCAACAGGCTAAAGATCACGGTTTGGAAATGCTGACAGCAGGGCCAAATACAATTTCTCCTATATTAGGAATTACTATAACCGAGATGGTAAACGCCTCTGTAGGTAATGATTTAGCACCAAACCCTAGTGCTAATATAATTAATGAGTTAGAAGAAGGGAGTGCCGTTATAGCTGCTATAAATAACTATACTGATAATATTAACCCCAATATACCACGCATTAGTGTTTGGGCTAATGAAAACAGTCCCGTACATTGGCGTTTAGCGAGTAGTTTTAGATATGGTGATGATACTACCATACCTGACCAAATTCGTATAGCCAAAACAGTATATATAGCAATGGATGCAATTAATTACCTGATGGGTGTTGCTTGTAGTATAGGAGGATTTTGGAATCCTTGGTGTTGGGCAAGAGCTGCAATATCGTTCCACCGTGCAGCACAATGGAGAAAAGGATTTCGTTGGCTTAATGATAGCGAGAATATATGGAATGCTTTGATAAAGTCTAGTCGTAGAGAAGAGCAACTTTTTTGGGAGCAAGTATTTGTGCCAGACTCAGATTATGATGAATGCATGTCTTACCTAGATGAATATGACTGGTATGCAGATTGTGGTACTTTTGAATGGCAGTGGGTGACGCATATGGTTTCGGTAAATTACCCTAGTGATGGTTTTCTCCCGAAATATACCCAAATTATGAAA
>CAYPAK010000260.1:0-1980 GCA_964408665.1 uncultured Flavobacteriaceae bacterium
TACTATCCGCAATGAGTTTTTTCAAGCTCTTAGCGTAGTTATGCGTTTTTATTTCTGGAGATAAACCATTGTAAATAGTATCAAGAAATTTTTTGCGCACATTGGTTAAATCTGTAATAGCAACAAAAGGCGCTATATCTAAGTTTTTATTAACCATAGCAAAGTTTATTTGATAGAGTTTACGTCTTTTTTCTTGTGCTTTGATTACTTTTGCTATCGAGTCTAATTTTGCTTGATTTTTATTTTTATAAGCATTAAATTTTATTTCAAGATAGTCCAGTTTTTGGTCATTGAATTTACGGATAAAACTTTTGTATTCATCCCATTTTTTTTGATTTTTTGAACCTGTGATTTTAGTTTTTAGTTCCATATTCTCCAAATCAGAATACACATTGATAGTCCCTTTTTCGCCAAAAAATACCATTCTGTCATTAGGGCGTTCTTTTAGTGTTATAGAAAACACTTCTGGTTCAGTTATATTTGCTGCAAGTTTAAAATGAGGAGAATTATCGGTAATAAGAGCAGAATCTATTATTACAGTTACCGAATCTGTAAATTTTCTAAGATAAACGGTTCCTTTGCGTAATGATTTTATATAACCATTTACTTGCATATTTCCTTGTTTTGCTGTTTCAGTATTACAAGAAAAGATAAGTAATGTAGCGGCTAGTATTAAGATGAATTTTCTCATTGTTGTTATTTTTGATTTTAGCCTGTAAAAGTACATTTTTTAAAGCATTCTTCCAACTAATTATTATGGTGCTACAATATGCATGAGTTCTGCGGTAAGTATAGCGCCAAATGTACCAATTACATAGCCAAAAACAGCAAGTAACACACCAACTGTAGCAAGCGCAGGATGAAATGCAGCGGCAACAATAGGGGCAGAGGCAGCGCCACCAACATTAGCTTGGCTTCCTACGGCTAAGAAAAAGTAAGGTGCTTTGATGAGCTTAGCAACTGTAATTAATAGTAATGCGTGTATGGTCATCCAAACTATTCCTACTACTATAAGCATTGGGTTTTCAAAAGCCATGCGTAAGTCCATACGCATCCCTATAGATACGACAAGTATATAAATAAATACCGAACCGATTTTACTAGCGCCAGCGCCTTCTAGTTTTTTTAGGTTGGTAAACGAAGCAGCAATTCCCATAATAGTAGCAAGTGTAATCATCCAAAAAAAGGAAGAACTCATAAAGGATAAAAAGGATTTAGGATTTGCAATAACGGCAACATTATTTTTTAAATAACTACTTAAAAAATTAGCGCCAAAATGTGCAATTCCTACTGCTCCAAAAGCCAAAGAAAGCATAAGTATATAATCGGTAAGTGTAGGTTGTTTAGCTGTTTTTTTAGCAAAAGCTACCACTTTGTTTTTTAAGGTTTCTATGGCAGAAGTATCCGCTTTGAACCATTTGTCTATGGCTTTGTTTTTTCCAATACCAAAGAGTAAAACTGCCATCCATAGATTAGCAACTACTATATCTACCACTACCATACCTGCATATTTTGCTTGGTTGTATTCATAAACTTCAAGCATTGCAGCTTGATTTGCTCCGCCACCAATCCAACTTCCTGCTAAGGTAGCAAGACCACGCCAAACGGCATCTATTCCCGCGCCACCAACAGTTTCTGGAGATACAAGTGCTACGAGCATAATGGCAATTGGCCCTCCAATAATGATTCCTGCCGTTCCTGTAAGAAACATAATTAATGCCTTAGAACCTAGGCTAAATACTGCTTTTAGGTCTATACTAAGTGTCATTAGTACTAATGATGCAGGCAGTAAATACCTACTTGCTATATAATAAATCTGTGATTGATGGATAACTTCTCCCAATTCATTTTTTACTTGATATGCTATAATGCCATTAGTACTAAGAATAGCCGGGATAAAATAAGCTAATAATAGTGCAGGAATATATTTATAAAAAGTTTTCCATTTGCTATTTTCAGAGGCTGAGGTATAAAAAATAA
>CAYPAK010000261.1:0-1951 GCA_964408665.1 uncultured Flavobacteriaceae bacterium
ATGGCGTTGTTTGGCTAATTTCCGTCCTGTTTCAGTATTCATTTTATCAGCTAAAAGTAATAGTTTTTCATAAAAATGATTAATTGTAGGCGCAGTACTTTTTTTATATTCCTCTTTAGTCATATCTAGTTTTGGTGGAATATTAGGATTGTAAAGTTCCCTGTTTTTAAAACCACCATAATTAAAAGTTCGCGCTATACCGATAGCGCCAATAGCATCTAGCCTATCAGCATCTTGAATAACATCAAGCTCTGGTGATTTGAATTTTTGCTCAAAATTACCACCTTTATAAGATATATTACTTATAATAAGTTCTACATGACTAATTATAGTTTCTGCTACATCAAGATTTTCTAAAAACTCCCGTGCTTTTTTAGGTCCAACAGTCTCATCACCATCGTGGAATTTAGCATCGGCAATATCGTGTAATAACGCGCCTAATTCTACTATTAATTCATCAACATTTTCATCTTTTGCAATACGCTTGGCATTGTTCCAAACACGTAGAATATGCCACCAATCGTGACCTCCCTCTGCGCCTTGTAGCGTTTCTTGCACAAAGCTTGCTGTTTGTGCTATCAGTTCTTTATTTGTCATTAGTATACGTATTAAATACCAGTTGTATATTAGCATAAGAATCTGCCAAAAGCAGTGCTGTAGTGACTTTATCTTTCCATACGGCTTGTGTAATATCTTCTTCTAGTTGTGGTGTAGGTGTTTTAGTATCGGTAGTAGTCATTTTGTACCAATAGACTACTTTTAGTTTGTAGCTGTTTTTTATAGCAATAATATGATACGTAGTGATTAGTGCGGTATTAATTTTTAAATCATTGATGCCACATTCTTCTTCAACCTCACGTATTGCCGCTTTTTCTTTGTGCTCTCCTAGTTCAATATGTCCTTTGGGTAAATCCCATTTATTAAGACGATAAATAAGTAAAAATTCCTTATTACTATTTTCTACTAATCCTCCTGCAGCATAAATAGGTGTAATTTTAGCGCTAAAATCAGCCCACATTTTTTTTAGATTATCACAATAAAGAATAGCACTAGTTATTTTTTTGGTTTTTAGTTTATGTATGATTTCATTAATATTTATAAAATCATAATGGTAGCTGTTTTCTTTTTCTAAATCTGCTGTAGAATCAGTAAAAATTATAGGATAATCATTGACAAAAACGTTGTACATTTGTAACTATTAATTAATACAAAAAAGATATGCAACTTAACGCAACACAAGTTACTACCAAAAAAACACAAGAAGAACTGTATGAGTTCTTACGCAAAGTTAATAATTTTGAGCAGATTATGCCCAAAAACATAACAAAATTTGAAGCCTCTGGGGATTCTTTTGTGTTTGCACTCAAAGGGATGCCAGAAATAGAACTAAAAATTATAGAAGAACAACCTTATGATAAGTTGGTTCTTGGAGCTGCAAAAGGAAAGTTACCTTTTACACTTACAGCAAATATCACCGATGATGAAAATGCAAAAGTTGATTTAGTTTTTAATGGTGATTTTAACCCTATGATGGCTATGATGGTAAAAAAACCATTGACTACGTTTATAAATACCCTTTCAGAAAACTTGGGTAAATTATAAAAAATAGAAATAGAAAGCATAAAAAAAAGGCTACTCATTGAGTAGCCTTTTTAGTTTTAGTATAACAAAACTTACTTCATTAAATAAGCGTTCATTTTTTCTCCACGTAGTTTATACGTTTTTATTTTAGCTTTACCTTCTAGCATTACAGTTTCACTTACTACGATATATTTACCCTCACCGTCATGTTTGATAATTATAGTATCATCATTAACATTAGCTGTATTGTTTACAGTAATAGTTGTAGGTGCTTTATCTATAGTTGCTGTATTAGCTTCAGTATGACCTCCTAAGATTGGAGCAATCACTAATCCGATAAGGCAAGTTAATTTAATTAAAATATTCATTG
>CAYPAK010000262.1:0-1947 GCA_964408665.1 uncultured Flavobacteriaceae bacterium
AGTTTGAAGAAGCAGGTATTATTTTTAGCTATTCAGGTATTAAAAGAAATAAAAATGGCGAAATAACGGCTATTAAACTTAGACTTACCAATAAAGATAAAAGCCAGCAAGTAAGCAATGCTTATGCAGTTTCAAATGGTACAATAAGTCCTGTTGTGCTAGGGATTGCACATGAAAAGCTCTTTGTAAAATCACTAAAAGATAAAGGTGTAACTGTAATTAATACTACTAAAAAAGCTAATAATATAGCAGCAAAGCCACAGGTTACAATTATAGCTAAAAGTAATGGTGAAAAACCTAAAAATATACTTTATATTGTAGATGGAAAAGAAATAAACGCTGAAGAGTTTAAAACTATTGCTATGAGTAGTATTAAAAACATTCAAGTGTTTAAAGGTGATAAAGCTATCGAAAAATATGGTGAAAAAGGAAAAAATGGTGTGCTAGTGATGTCTAGTAAGGATGATAAAGTGAATCTAGAAACTATTGCTACAACATCAGAAGATGTTACTAAGCGTGTTAAACATTTTTTTATTATAGATGGTGAAAAAATGAATGAAGAAAATGCAGAAAGAGCCGTTAAAAAGGGTATTAAAAGTGCTAAAATAGTAAATGATAATAAGATAGTACTTATAACTACTAATAAAGACAAAGGGTTTATAACACATAATAACAAAGAATATATTTACATTATTAACAAAGACAAACTAGATTTTTACAACCGCTATGGCGAGCAGGTTAAAGATGTAAAGCTGCTTAAAGTATTACAAAAAAAAGTAACTAATGGCGAAAAATATAAAACAGTTGTTAATGTAGCCAATACTAATGACAAAGGCTTTGTAAGTTATAAAAGCAAAGATTATTACTACAATGTTACCAATGGGAAACTAACGTTCTATACAAAATATGGAGAAGTAGTTAAAGACAAAAAACTGCTTAAAAAACTAAAACGTATGCTTTAGATACGAGTTAATACAAAGTAGTAAATCAACACTAAAAAAGCAATTAATATGTTAAAGTATTAATTGCTTTTTGTATTCTAAAAAATAAAAGTAACTTGCTAGCTCTAAACAGATATGCGTATGAAAAAAGTAGTTTTAGTGCTTGCTATTTTGTTAAGTAGCTTAGCCAATGCACAATTTGAAATAGGAACTTCTCTTATAGATCCTATTTTAAATAGAGCTACACTTACGGTCAGCTATAATTTTGATAACCGTATGGCTGTTTCTCTTAAGAGTGGTTTTCTCTATGGTTACAAACCACATATTGCATTTTCAGAATATTTTAAGCCTAGTCAGCGAGGTGCGTTTTTTCAATTTACAGCGAGGTATTACTTGCAGTCTATACAGAATACGGGTTATTATGCAGGACTTTTTATGCACAAAACAGACTTTCAGTATCGTGATAAACGAGATGTTTCAATGGGTAATTTGGATTTTTATAGGAAATCATTAGCCACAGGAATACTTTTTGGAAAAAAACAATCAATTGCTCCACAGTTAATGCTTGATTATGCTTTTGGAATGGGGACTTTTTTGGACTATGAGCTAAAGCGTTATAATGATACGGTAGATCCTGTAAATGAATATACCGCTTTAGTTGTGCTAAATGTAGGACTTCACTATCGATTTTAAAGCTGCTTTAATTTTCAGCGTGACGGTTAGTTTTATATGTCATTAGTCGTAAGTCGTATAGCAAAGCGGTCGTACATCATTTTTATATGTCATGCTGAGTTGAAGATGTATTTAAGTGATAAAGAATATATTTTCAGGAGCAAGCTAAAAACTCCCTTTTGGACTTAGAGGATTCTCCCTCCGCATCCACAGACCCTGAATCAAGTTCAGGGTGACGGTTGTTATTTTCCACTTTTCATTTTCCACTTTTCATTTTCCACTTTTCATTTTCCACTTTTCATTTTTCACTTTTCATTTTTCACTTTTCATTTTT
>CAYPAK010000263.1:0-1910 GCA_964408665.1 uncultured Flavobacteriaceae bacterium
AATTAGACAATGGCTAGTACTAAAATGGTTATGCTTGCTGCTCATTGTTTGTTTTTCATTTTTATACTGTTACGAGCGGGACAGCCTATGGTATCTACCACCAATAAAAACTCCATTTGTTAATTATCAAAATTAATAAAAACCTCTTTCACTTCATTATTTTTAGGGTTTATAACCAATGCAAAACTCCAATGGTTTTTACCACACCAAACCATAGGTTGTTCTATCCAAACATATCTTGATTTTATAATATAAGACCGTTGCAAGGGGAAATGAACTAAATTAGTTATAAAAAAAGCAACAAAAAACAAAGCATTAACAAAATGGGAAAAAAGATTTAATAAAATAGTAGGAAAAACAAGGTTTAAAGTAGAGCGAACTTTTGGAGGAATAAAACTATGGTTTAAAGGGGGGATTGCCAGATATAGAGGAATAGAAAAAATGCATACTCAAAATTTAATGGAAGCAATGTGTTATAACTTGTACAGAAGTCCTGGGATAGTTGCTAAATTCTCAAAAATAAGAGCAATTAGCCCAAAAGAGGAGTGTAATGACTTAAAAAAAGAATTATTTAGTCAATATTGAGTCTTAAAAAAATCAAAAATCATCAAAATAAACTGGAAAAGTAAATTTATTTTGAATTTTATAGTTTTACAACGGTCTTGTTTTAATCATTGCAATAGAGTTGCAAGTCTAAAGTTGTATTTTTGCAATAAATATTTATAAAATGGCACACAATCACAACCATACTAGTACAGCTATAAAAGGTAAAAAACTTCTTTGGGTAGCACTACTTAATATTACAATAACTATAGTTCAGATAGTAGGAGGAATTCTAGCAAATAGTCTTTCTTTACTTTCAGATGCTTTGCATAATTTAGGAGATTCTTCGGCAATATTTATTGCTTTTTTAGCAGGAAAACACAGCGAGAAACAAGCTGATAAATCCAAAACATTTGGCTATAAACGTATAGAGATATTGGCAGCATTATTTAATGCTGTTACACTTATTGTGATTTCTTTATTTCTTTTTTATGAGGCTTACAAACGCTTTTTAAAGCCAGAGCCTATTCATGGAAAACTGATGATTATCGTAGCTTTTGTAGGACTTTTGGCCAATCTTGTTTCGGTGCTATTATTGCAAAAAGAGAAAGATCATAATCTGAATATTCGTGCTGCTTATTTACATTTAATAGGTGACACGTTGTCTTCAATGGCGGTTATTTTGGGAGGAATAGCCATTTGGCTTTATGATATTGTTTGGATAGACCCTTTGATTACCGTTTTAGTTGGTATTTATATTATTTATCACACATGGCATGTGGTTAATGAAACCGTAAGTATATTAATGCAAGCCTCACCTAAAAATATAGATTTAGACAGTATAAAAAAAGACATAGAAAGTCTTAAAACAGTAGCTAATTTGCACCATATTCACGTTTGGCAATTAGATGATAAGCATGTGCATTTAGAAGCTCATATTAACCTAAAAAAAGATTTAAAACTATCAGAAACTAATGCAATTCGTGAAGAAATAACTGAGTTATTATATCATGATTTTAAAATTAACCATACAACTTTACAAATAGGATTTAATTGTTGTAAGGAAGAAGAATTAATTAGGCAGCGCTAAGTATTACTCATACTCCTTACGAAGTGTAGCGATATCTTTAATTAATAAATCAATATCTTTTTTGTCAGTTCCGTCATAGAAACCGCGAATACGCCTTTTTTTATCCACTAAAATAAAATTTTCGGTATGAATAAAATCTTGTTTGCCACTAGCACCTTTTATTACTTTCATTTTGCTTGCATAATGACGTAAAATAGGTATATTATCTGCTAGAGTAGGTTATTTATAATCAAATTAATATGCAAGATATTTGTAGTAAATTATAACTTTTTTTACC
>CAYPAK010000264.1:0-1861 GCA_964408665.1 uncultured Flavobacteriaceae bacterium
GGTTTAACCTCAAAGCTATTAAAAGCTTCTTGGTAAATACGCTCTATATTTTTAGGTTCACTCATTATATCTTACACAATTTGTGTGTTATCCGAACTATTATGTCCTGCTATTTTATTTCTTAATATTTTTTTAGCCCTATTTAAATTAGATTTTGACGTTCCGACCGCAATATCAAGCATTTCTGCTATCTCTTTATGCGAATAACCATCTAAAACATAGAGATTAAAAACCAATCTATACTGATTTGGCAACTCCTGAATACTAGTTAATAAGAATTTTAAATCAATAGAATTAGTCTCAAACTCCACCTCTTCTTCCGCCCAATCATCGGTAATTGTTAGACTAAACAAACCTTTGTTTTTGTAGCGTTGCAATGCGGTATTAATCGTAATGCGTTTTATCCAACCTTCAAAAGAACCATTATATTTATACTGATCTATTTTATCAAAAATGGTCATAAAACTATCGTGAAGCACATCTTGCGCTTCTTGATAGTTTGGTGCATATTTAAGACACAACGCAAACAAACTGTTGGAATACAATTTGTACAGCTGCTCTTGTGCTTTTATAGCTCCTTGCTGACAACCTTTTATAAGATCAATATTTTTTTTCAAAAGCAATTTGTTTAATTCATAAAACAAGATACCTTATCTATTTTTAAGATGATAAAATACCTAATGGTTGCGTAAATATATAAAAAAAACCTTACAAAATGAATTTTGCAAGGTTTTTTTAAATGATTTACAGTGTTTTATACCGTTTTTAACATTAATTATGCTTTATCGCCTTTTATAGCTGCTGTAATTTTTTCTTCTAATTCATCCATTAAATCTGGATTTTCTTTGATTAAGTTTTTCACAGAATCACGTCCTTGTCCTAGTTTGGTTTCGCCATAACTAAACCAAGAACCGCTTTTTTTCACGATACCTAATTCTACACCAATATCTAGTATTTCGCCTACTTTAGAAATTCCTTCGCCATACATAATGTCAAATTCTGCTAAACGAAATGGCGGTGCTACTTTATTTTTTACAATTTTTACACGAGTTTTATTACCCATTACTTCACCATCGGTATTTTTTATTTGGGTAGAACGGCGTATATCTACACGTACAGAAGCGTAAAATTTCAAGGCGTTACCTCCTGTTGTAGTTTCTGGATTACCAAACATAACCCCTATTTTCTCACGTAATTGGTTAATAAAAATAACGGTACAGTTTGTTTTGCTAATAGAACCCGTAAGTTTACGTAAAGCCTGCGACATTAAACGAGCGTGAAGTCCCATTTTAGAATCTCCCATTTCGCCTTCTATCTCACTTTTTGGTGTAAGTGCAGCTACGGAGTCAATCACAACGATATCTATCGCTCCAGAACGAATTAAATTATCAGCAATTTCTAGTGCTTGCTCGCCGTTATCGGGTTGTGATATTATTAAATTATCTACATCTATTCCTAAATTTTCTGCATAAAAACGGTCAAAAGCGTGCTCTGCATCTATAAAAGCTGCTATACCGCCTTGCTTTTGCGCTTCTGCAATAGCATGAAGTGTCAATGTTGTTTTTCCTGATGATTCTGGACCATAAATTTCTATAACTCTTCCTCTAGGATAACCACCAACGCCAAGGGCTAAATCTAAACCTAAAGACCCTGAAGGAATAACTTCTACCTCTACAACGGGCGCATCGCCCATTTTCATTACCGTGCCTTTTCCGTATGTTTTATCTAACTTGTCTAAAGCTAATTTTAATGCTTTTAATTTTGCTTCTTTTTCTTTATCCTTGCTCATCTTTATTATTTTAATTTGGTTGCAAGTTACTAATTATTTTACTTTATTTTTTTGATTGTTAATAAATTTATC
>CAYPAK010000265.1:0-1858 GCA_964408665.1 uncultured Flavobacteriaceae bacterium
GTTGTAGTTATCTTTTTTGGATTATCATTATAAATAGATTCTTTTAGGTAAATACACTTTGCTACAAAATGAATGTTATTTTTAATGCGATCTTTCCAAAATGGAGAACGCATCATTCGCTCTTTACGAACGTAACGAAAACCTTTTGGGTGCCTAAGGTATTGCTTAAAAATATTTTGGGTTGAGCCATCTTCTAAGTACTCTACAATACATAATACTTCATTAATACATAGTAATTTATAATCTTGTTCTATATTAAAATATAAAATATCTAGAGGAACAAAGCGTTCGTCTGCAAATATTGGATATTTTGGATATTGTTTTACTATTTCGGTTCTAAGCACTAATTTTTTATCTCCTTTAACGCGATATTTATAATATAATGCTGTGAGTGTTGTTTTTTTTACCTTTTCAGGAATTTTAGTTCCTATAATATCTCCTTTTTTATCAGCGTCTAAGCCTATGAATCCTGCAACTTTATTCGTTTGATTTTTATTCCAAAAATCAATAATTTTTGCAACAGCACTATCAGGCATATAATCATCGGAATCAATACAAACATTTAATTCGGTATTTATATTAGCATAAGCGGTATTATGCGCGCCATGCATACCTTGGTTTTCTTGGTATATATATACTATTTGTACGTTGTTTTCTTTTTTCCATTTTGCAATCAGCTCATTTGTATTATCTGTTGAACCATCATCAATGATAAGCCAAATAAAATCTTTATTCGTTTGATTTTTTAAGCTAGTGTAAAGCTGAGGCAAAGTATAAGCTCTATTATATGTTGGGGTAAAAACAGTTAGTAGTTTCATTTTTTAAATAATTACATTCATAAAATAGGTAAAACTAAAGTATAAAAATAGTACAATCGCCATACGCATATATTGATCTTTCCAATATACATTTTTTAAAAAAGGATAAACAATAACTAAGCCCATCATAAACCAAGAAAGGTAAGCAAAACGATTAGAAAAACTAGCTCTAATAACCAAAATCCAAAAAGCATTAACGAGTAAATAAATATTAACTAATCGTAGGTAAAACTTCTCTTTGAATTTCTTTTTGTAGATAAAATAATAAGCAACATAAACAGGTAAAGCACTATATAATAAAAAATCCCAGCGAAAACCTGTGCTACTAAAACTATCGTTATACAAATCTTTTTCTCTAAAATAGCCTGCAATTTTCTCTGAATTTCCAAAACCTAAGTTTAAAAAGAAGTTTTCCCAAAACGTCCCCATTGTTAGTGACAGCACTATACTAAGGAACCAAATTTTAAAATACAAACTGTTACTAGTAATAAAACGAGTTAGTAAGTATGCAAAAATAGGTAACACTAACGAACTATGAAAACTCCAAGCCAATAAAAACCAAAACCAACGCATTTTATTATTAGTTGTATAGCTTATTCCTAAAATAAAAAATGAAGTTGCTAAGCCATTACGCAAGCCATTAGTTCCATAACTAAAAAAAGAAAATGAAGTAATAATAAATAGAAAAGCAAAAAAATAATACTTAGGAAATAGCCGTTTTACGGCAATATAAGGTGTATATATATAGAGAATGGCTAAGATAAAAATAAACACTTTTCCTGATACTAACTTACTTAAAAACAACATGAAATAGTAAAAACCCCAATCTCCTTGGCTTGTTATTCTACCATCTATCTGCATATCACGAAAGTAATGTAAATAAGTGCCCATGTCTCCAAAAATATAGGAACGAGGACGTAAACCTATGAATATAAGTAGAAAAATAAAAAGTAAATTGGCACTAATACTATTAAAATAAATGTCACGAGAAGACCAACCGCTAGAGGATACAGCATATAACAAGGTAAAGCTCACTATTA
>CAYPAK010000266.1:0-1780 GCA_964408665.1 uncultured Flavobacteriaceae bacterium
AAATTCAATTAGCAAGAAACTAAAATTTTGAATACTTTTGTCATTCATTAATAATAAAACAAATTGCTACAT
The DNA here is from genome assembly GCA_964408665.1 of uncultured Flavobacteriaceae bacterium. Classification (GTDB taxonomy): domain Bacteria; phylum Bacteroidota; class Bacteroidia; order Flavobacteriales; family Flavobacteriaceae; genus JALSVQ01. The sequence goes on from CAYPAK010000266.1 coordinate 73, forward strand.
TTTATTCCTTTTAAAACAACCTTAAACAAGGTTCAAATTCCTAGCGAATTTCCTTATCCGTTCTATTATCAACCTGATGAATTGGCAAAAATAGCAGTCAAAGAATTACAAGATTATTTGATAAACACAAGTGATTTGCAACATAATTTTGGTCTTAATCCCAATAAAAAAGGCAAAGCTATTGGCAAAATGTTTGGTGTTTTGGTAGTCAAAAATCAAGCAGGAGAATTGGGCTATTTAGCTGCTTTTTCAGGTAATTTAGCAAATGAAAATAATACAAAACTATTCGTTCCTGCTATCGTAGCTTTATTTGATGCTAATGGTTTTTATGCTAAAGGTAAAGCGCAATTAATGCAAATCAGTGAGCAAATCGCTAATTTAGAAAATAGTAAACAATTTATTGAATTACAACAAATTGTTACGAAGCACGAAGCACGAATAACTAAATTAGTAGCTTTAGAAAAAGAAAAAATAAGCAAACGAAAACAGCTACGAAAAAAAGCAAAACAACAAGCGCATTTACTTAGTAAAACAGCATTAGCAAAGCAACAAGCACAATTTGCTCAAGATAATATCAATGAAAAGTTTTACCTTAGCGAATTAGCGCATTATTATACGGAACAAATTGCTAAAGAACAAGCAGCATTAAACCACTATAAAAGACAACTAAAAGAGCTAAGAACTAAACAAGTAGCACTTTCTAATAGCTTAAGTGAGCAAATAGCCGCCTCGTACCAGTTTTATAATCAAAAACAGGAGCAAAAAAGTCTGACCGCTATTTTTAAAGAATGGGAAAAGGCTATTCCTGCTGGCGCAGGTGATTGTGCTGCGCCAAAACTACTACAATACGCTTTTGCAAACCAATTAGAACCCATAACTATGGCAGAGTTTTGGTGGGGAAAATCTGAAGACAGTATTATACGGAAACACCAACATTATTATCCTTCATGTAGAGGTAAATGCGAACCGATATTAGGACACATGCTGCAAAAAACCAAAGTGGCAAAAAACCCTTTAATTATTAATCAAGGAAAAGGGAAAACACTAGAAACCTTGTATGAAGATGCTGCTGTTCTTGTTATAAACAAACCCTCAGGATTGCTTTCTGTGCCTGGAAAAACCATAAAAGACTCCGTTTATACTAGAATAAAAGCACAATATCCAGAGGCAACAGGCCCTTTGCTTGTGCATCGTTTGGATATGGATACTTCAGGTATTTTGCTTATTGCAAAAACAGAAGAAAGCTATAAAAATTTACAGCAACAATTCATTAAGCGAACAGTAAAAAAACGCTATACTGCTGTTTTAGCTGGTAAGTTGCAAGAACAAAAAGGAAAAATAGACTTGCCACTTCGTGTAGATTTAAACGACAGACCCAAACAGCTTGTTTGCTATGAACATGGCAAAAAAGCCTTGACTTATTGGGAGCTTATTACAAGTAATAATAACACGTCTTTGATTTATTTTTATCCTGTAACAGGACGTACACACCAACTTCGCGTTCACGCGGCACACCCAAAAGGATTAAATACCGCCATACTAGGTGATGATTTGTATGGTACTAAAGCTAATAGATTACATCTTCACGCTTCATATATTGCATTTTCACACCCTATTAGTGCTAAAAAAATGGTTTTTGAGGTGGAAGCGCCATTCAATTTTTAGTAGAATTTGCAAAAACTAGTTAAAACTAAAATCCATTTACTAT
>CAYPAK010000267.1:0-1771 GCA_964408665.1 uncultured Flavobacteriaceae bacterium
ACACTTGAGAGAAAAAAAAGAAAAAGTATTTGACGCAAGCGTTTTTAGACGCATTATGGCTTTTGCATTTCGCTATAAAGCTATCTTTTTTGGCGCTTTATTTTCGGCACTTCTTTTAGCAGGGCTCGCTGCACTTCGCCCTAAACTGTTACAATACACTATAGACACATACATTCTACATAAAGATAAAAAAGGCTTATTACGTTATAGCACTTTTATTTTTATTGTTTTATTACTAGAGGTTTTAACGCAGTTAGTATTTGTTTATTTGGCTAATTTATTAGGACAAAACGTAATACGTGATATGCGTTTACAAGTTTTTAAACACATTATACGCTTCAAAAAAGCCTATTTTGACACTACTTCTATTGGTAAACTCGTTACACGAGTGGTAAATGATATCGAAACCATCTCAAGTATATTTGGTCAAGGCTTGTTTGTTTTAATAAGTGATTTATTAAAAATGCTAGCTATACTAGTACTTATGTTTTTTATGAGTGTAAAACTCACACTTATTGTACTGGTTATAATGCCTATAATTCTTATGGCAACGCGCTGGTTTCAAAAACATATCAAAACTGCATTTCAAGAGGTGCGCACACAAGTAGCCGAGCTCAATGGTTTTGTGCAAGAACGCCTAAGTGGTATGAAAATAGTACAATTATTTAATAGAGAGCAAATAGCTTATGCTAATTTTAAAGAAATAAACAAAAAACACCGCAAAGCACACATACAAACCATTTGGTTTTACTCTATATTTTTCCCTGTAGTAGAGGTTATTACCACTATTACTATTGGTCTTTTGGCTTGGTATGGTGGCTTACAAATAGTAGCCGAAACCCTTAGTGTTGGTACTATCATCGCTTTTATATCAATGTCTAAGCAACTTTTTAGACCTTTGCGCCAAATAGCCGATAAATTCAACACCTTGCAAATGGGTATGATAGCTTCTAAACGTGTGTTTAACGTATTAGATACTGAAAGTGTTATTATAGATAATGGTACTTTAGCCAAAGAACATGTTTTAGGAGAAATCACCTTTGAAAAAGTTTATTTTTCTTATATCTCAGAAGAAATGGTACTCAAAGGTGTTAGTTTTAAGATAAATCAAGGACAAAAAGTAGCTATTGTTGGCGCTACAGGTGCAGGAAAATCTACTATTATTAATTTATTAAACCGTTTTTACGAAATAGATGCAGGAAGTATTAACTTAGATAGCATCCCGATACAAGCCTACAAATTAGAAAACCTACGAAAACACGTTGGTGTTGTTTTGCAAGATGTTTTTCTGTTTGCAGACACTATTTATCATAATATTACTTTAGGTAATAAAGCTATAACGCTAGAACAAGTAAAAGAAGCGGCTAAAGCCATAGGTATTCACGAGTTTATAATGAGTTTACCTAATAATTACTTATATAACATAAAAGAACGTGGCGTTATGCTTTCTTCTGGGCAACGGCAGCTTATTGCTTTTCTGCGTGTTTATGTGAGTAACCCAAGCGTTTTAGTTTTAGACGAAGCTACTTCATCTATAGATTCTTATTCCGAAAAACTAATACAAAAAGCTACTGCAGTTATTACACAAGGAAGAACAAGCATTATTATAGCACATCGCTTAGCTACCATACAAGAAGCCGATACTATTTTGGTAATGGATAAAGGTAAACTAGTAGAACAAGGCACACACCAAGAATTAGTAAAAATAAGCAATGGTTATTATAAAAAACTCTATGAAATACAGTTTTTAGAAACCGTAAAATAAACAAAA
>CAYPAK010000268.1:0-1770 GCA_964408665.1 uncultured Flavobacteriaceae bacterium
GAGTCCACTACGGCACAGTGAATAAGCTATTGATTCATCACGGGTTTAAAAAATTCCCACTTAATCTAAGGGTGAAGCTAAGATTTTTTAAATTCTGTGCTAAAGCAATATCTTATCCCCTGTTATCGCATTGGACTCACAGATTCAGGTATTACTCCTTTCATAATTTAAATTTTTTTGTATCACAGAATCCTAACCAATAGGGATAATTTTATAGCTTGACACATTGTAAAGTCAAGCTGTAAACTTTACAGTGTGTCAAGTGTAGCCACATGTAGACATATTTTTTAATTAACAGAGAGAAAGATATGAAACTCAAGAAATTTATAATTACATTATTATTGCTTGCCGTAAGCTCATTAGCATTTGCTACCAGCAGTTCTGGTTTTAAAATTACTGACCCAAACTTAGGTCATAAGATTTTTACTCAAGCTTTAAATGACAAAGATATTGATAAGTTGGTAGCTTTGTATGCAGACGATGCTGTTATGGTTGCACCAGGGAATAACATTATTAAAGGCAAAAAAAATATAAGAGCTTTTTTTGAAGAAGTTGTACCCCTAATTGATAAAATAAGTCTAGATACTGTTTTTAGAATTAACTACAAAGATACTGTAATTTTTCGATCAAAGTATACCGTTATATATAAAATGCCTGATGGGAAAACAGAAACACAATCTACAAGTGGTATAGAAGTAGAACAAAAGCAAGCCGATGGCTCTTGGTTATTTATTGTCGATCATCATTATGGTGGGGCTGACTATTTAGACTTTAAAAAACTAAATATAAAGAAATGAAACTAACATAGCGGCTCTAAGAGCTGTTTTTCTTGTTTTGACAAGCTGTAAAGCTTGTTTTATCGTAAAGTAATGAAAAACAAGATAACTGACACTAAAGCAAGAATACTTGATGCTACTTGGCACCTTATGGAAAAATATCAGGGTAAAGGTGTTTCTATGAGCAAAATTGCCAAAGAAATAGGTGTTTCTCGTCAAGCCCTATATTTACATTTTGGTTCTCGCGTAGAATTAATGATTGCAACTGTTCAATATGTCGATGATATAAAAGGCTTAAACGAACGCTTAAAGTTATTTAATAATGCGAAATCTGGTATAGAAATGCTAGAAGCTTGTATTGATGTTTGGGGAAACTACATACCAGAAATTTATGGTTTGGCAAAGGCTTTATTTAAAACACGCGATACTGATAAAGATACAAATATTGTGTGGAATAGTTGCATGACAGACTTGCGTGATGTTTGCAAAAAAACAATTGAAGAGCTTGATAAAGAAAAATTACTTTCTACAGAGTGGACACAAAAAGAAGCTACTGAAATGTTTTGGACAATAATATCTATTCAAAACTGGGAGCAGTTAACTGTTGAATGTAACTGGACTAATGAGCAATACATTCAGAGAATGAAACTGCTCTTGAAGCATACTTTTATAGGTTGAAGATACAGGGGACAGGTGATTATTTTTGTATGTAATACCTGAATCCGTGAGGTCACTACGGCACAGAACGCAAGTTATTGATTCATCACGGGTTTAAAAAATACCCGCTTAACCTATGGGTGAAGCTAAGATTTTTTAAATCCCGTGCTAAACTAATATTTTACGCCCTGTTATCCACATTGACCTCACAGATTCAGGTAATAATTAACACACAAATAAAGACCTACCCCTTTTTTGAATAGATGTCCCGCCTTAAGTTTTTAGCCCTGTACTGATTAAAATCAATTACGTCAGTTAAGAAAAAAAATAAAATATG
>CAYPAK010000269.1:0-1755 GCA_964408665.1 uncultured Flavobacteriaceae bacterium
GTACAATATTATTTAATTCTTTTAGTTAAACGCTTAGAATATGTATTTATTTGAATTTAGATACTAATAAAATATAGTATCTTTGAAAATAAAATCATCAATATGATAAGTATAAACCCCAAAGATATTCCTGTGGCTAAGTTACACAGTTATTTATTAGGCGCTGTAGCACCTAGACCTATTGCATTTGCTAGTACCATAGACAAAGATGGAAACCCCAATCTTTCTCCTTTTAGCTTTTTTAATGTGTTTAGTGCTAACCCGCCGATACTTATTTTCTCTCCTGCAAGGCGCGTTCGGAATAATACTACAAAGCACACTTTAGAAAATGTTTTGGCTACCAAAGAAGTAGTTATTAATATGGTAAATTATGCTATCGTGCAGCAAATGTCTTTATCAAGCACCGAATATGCCGATGGTGTAGATGAATTTATAAAATCAGGACTTACAAAAATAGCTTCAGATTGTATAAAACCTTTTCGTGTAAAAGAAGCTCCCGTACAATTAGAATGTAAGGTTAATGAGGTTATAAGTCTAGGAAATAAAGGTGGCGCAGGAAATTTGGTAATCTGTGAAGTAGTAAAACTTCATATTCATCAAAATATATTAGCCGAAGATGGTAGTATTGACCAAAATAAAATTGATTTGGTGGCTCGCATGGGCGGAAGTTATTATACTAGAGCTAAAGCAGGATTTTTTGAAATACCAAAACCGTTATCTTCATTAGGAATAGGTGTAGATAAGCTCCCTGAACATGTAAAAAATAGTACTGTTTTAACAGGAAATGACTTAGGAATGCTTGGAAACATTGCTGCATTACCCACAGCAGAAGAGCTTCTTGCTTTTAATAAATCTAATACTTTTGACAACTTAAACCCTATTGCGAAACATAAAAAAGCCCAAGAATATTTGGCTAAAAACAAAGTAATTACCGCACTGAAAATATTATTGAGCTAAAATTTTAATTATTAAACGAATATAAATACCTTTGCAAATCATACAAAAGAGAAAAAAATGGAATTATCAGGAAAAATAAAAAAGATTTTTGAAACCAAAACTTATGGTTCTAACGGCTTTAGAAAGCGTGAAATGGTCTTAACAACTAACGAGCAATATCCACAAATGATATTAGTAGAATTTGTACAAGACAAATGTGATTTACTAAATAATTTTGCTGAAAATGACGAAGTAACTATCAGTATAAATATACGTGGACGAGAATGGATAAACCCAGAAGGCGAAGCAAAATATTTCAATAGTATTACAGGATGGCGCATGCAAAAAGTAACACAAGCAGCAGGAAATACTCCACCGCCACCAGAAATGCCACCAATAGATAATTTAGAAAAATTTGAAGCTCCAGCAAGCACAGACGCTGCTGAAGACGACTTGCCTTTCTAAGAAATAGCGTTAAATGGCTAAGCAAAACTTTATCAATATAAAAAACAGGAAAGCGCGTTTCCACTACGAAATTCTCGATACGTATATCGCAGGAATTGTACTTGCAGGTACCGAAATAAAATCCATTCGTAGTGGAAAAGCAAGTATTTCTGAAAGTTTTTGCGAGTTTAACAAACAAGGAGAACTCTTTGCTATTAACACCTATGTAGAAGAATATGCTCAAGGCAATTTCTACAACCATAAGCCAAGAAGTGAGCGTAAATTATTACTCAACAAACGAGAATTAAAAAAACTCAAACGAGCCGTAGAATCTAAAGGGGTAACAATTATCCCTTTACGTTTATTTATTAATGA
>CAYPAK010000270.1:0-1736 GCA_964408665.1 uncultured Flavobacteriaceae bacterium
GATTAGAAAAGACGATATTAATAATTGCAAATGTTATAATATTTGTATTGTTGTGGTTTGATTAAAGATTAGAAAAGACGATATTATGTTAGCTGTATATGAAGCTAATAATATAGTTGTGGTTTGATTAAAGATTAGAAAAGACGATATTTTGGTTATCTTGTAGTTTACGAACGTAACGTTGTGGTTTGATTAAAGATTAGAAAAGACGATATTCCTGTACTGCTTTTTTAATTTCGTCAAGTGGTTGTGGTTTGATTAAAGATTAGAAAAGACGATATTTGCAAAAGTTTTGATAGTCATAGAATGGTTGTTGTGGTTTGATTAAAGATTAGAAAAGACGATATTAGCTGCTATTTTAGCTACTAGTTATCAGTAAATTACAGTAAAATATCGCAATAAAAAATGCATCTTACAAAGACATAATAGCTTTGTTTGGTGCATTTTTTTATTCCTAAAATAGTTCTAACTGTAACTGTATGCTTGGCGGTTGCTCTGGGTTTAGGGCTTTACCCCAAAAGTTAGCCATATTGCCAAACTGTTTGTCTGTTATGCGTAGTATACTCACTTTGCCCAATGGCGGTAGCAGTTTTTGGATGCGTTTTTCGTGTACATTGGCACTTTCACTACTAGCACAATGTCTTGTATATACCGAGTATTGCATCATTGTAAAACCGTCTTTTAAGAGGTTTTTCCTAAACTTTTGTGCGTTTTTTCGCTCTTTTTTAGTATTAGTAGGCAAATCAAAAAAAACAAATAACCACATAATTCTATACGCATTTAGTTCCATAACTTTGGGTAAATTAGCTTTCTGCTTTTACCAGCAAAACACTGTTGCAGACTACTTGTAGTTTTGCTAATGGCAACCATAAGCGGGCTTTTGCTGTCTTCAAAATAAACCGTTTCGGTAAGTACTTGCAGTAGTTCTGCCTTTATAGCAGTAGTAAGTTCTTGGGTTTTGTGCTGTTTCATTATAGCCAATACTTTAGCGTCAACAAGCGGTCTGTACGGTTCCATAATATCATCAGCCAAACAAAAAGCATTATACTTGTTATGATGGTGTATGCCCAAAGTACTTAATAAGCCGCTTCCTGCTAGCGCTCTTGCTACTGCAGCACGTAGTATAATATAGCCGTAGTTCAAAAATAAATTAGGATACGCACCTTGACGCTCTCGTTTAAAATCAAAATCAAAAAGATGTTTCCAGTAATAAGCAGCAGCTGCACCTTCTCTATTTTCGGTATCGCCACTTAGTACTTTAGAGGCATAATGTTTTAATGGATTACTAGTGTTCCCTGTTAAACTTAGTAAATCCGCTTGATGATTTATTTTATGTTTTATCACCTGCTGCCAAAGCTGTTTTTTTAATGGTTCAGAAGCATTTAGTTGGTTTCTAAAATGTTCTTGCTGTATGTGGTGCGTATCTAGGTTAAGCAGCATGCTTTGTGGCATATGTTTATTATTGCAAAAAATGACCGCAACATTATTGCTAGAAAGTTTAGAAAGTGCTGGCAGCGAAATATAACTTTCTTGATTTTCTAAAACCACAAAGCCAATATCTTCTATGGGTACAGTAGTTTCTTTATCACTGCATTTAATGACTAATTGCTCATACCTCGTAGTAAGTGAGCATTTGTTGGTAAAAAAAAGACTCCGTTTTATCATAAAAAGTAGTATTATTAGGAGTAAAGATAATAAAAATAGGGTTATTCAGTAGTATAGCTTGTTTTTAAATA
>CAYPAK010000271.1:0-1733 GCA_964408665.1 uncultured Flavobacteriaceae bacterium
AAATAACGTAGTCATAAAAAGAAGCGCTGTAATAGTTATTACAGCGCTTCTTTTTTCTATGATACATAAATTTAATTAAATACAAAACCTACAGTAAAGACCCTTCAGTAACCTCTGGATATATTTCGCTGTACATCGCTACTTTATGCATACCTATGCGTCTGTTAATGTATTTACGCGTTATTTGACTTGGATGTTCTAATCCTGCAGCAGCAACTAATTCTAAGAAACTATGCACCGTTTCCTCATGGAAATTAGCCACACGAATACCTTTATCAGCAACATCTAAGCCTTTCATAAGTGATTTGTTTTGTGTAGCCACACCAACAGGACAAGTGTTGGTGTTGCATTGTAATGCTTGTATGCAACCTGTTGCTAGCATCATAGCGCGCGCACTATTGCAGACATCGGCACCTAAAGCGAGTACTCTTGCCATATGAAAACCTGTAAGTACTTTTCCTGAAGCAAAAAGTTTAATCTCTTTACGGAGGTCAAAACCTCTTAGAGTATCGTGTACAAAAACGAGTCCTTCACGCAATGGCATTCCCATAGAGTTTGAAAACTCTACTGGTGCTGCTCCTGTACCGCCTTCTCCACCATCTACGGTAATAAAATCAGGTTTAATACCTGTTGCTAGCATTGCTTTACAAACATCTATAAACTCTTGTTGTTTTCCTACACAGAGTTTAAACCCTATAGGTTTTCCTCCTGATAAATCACGCAATTGCTTGATAAAATGTATAAATTCTATCGGGTTAGAAAATGCGGAATGTGCTGGTGGAGAAAGCACATCAACATGCGGCTTTATATGTCTAATAGCTGCTATTTCTTCGGTGTTTTTAATAGCTGGTAAAATACCGCCATGCCCTGGTTTTGCCCCTTGCGAAATTTTGATTTCAATCATTTTTACCTGAGGTTTTATAGCATTTTCTTTAAAGGTATTTGGATTAAATGTACCATCATCATTCCTACAACCAAAATAGCCTGTTCCTACTTGCCAAATCAAATCACCTCCATGTTTTAAATGATACGGACTCAAACCACCTTCGCCTGTGTTTTGTGCAAATACGCCTATTTTAGCCCCTTTATTCATTGCCATAACGGCATTTTTACTAAGCGATCCAAAACTCATTGCAGAAATATTTAACAGACTAGATTCATAAGGCTGCTTACAGTCTTTTCCGCCTATTTTTATACGTGGATATTCGTGATTTTTGATGTCTTTTACATTGTTTTTAGCATACATAGAATGATCCATCCATTCGTAGCCACTTCTATAAACATTCATCTGTGTACCAAAAGGCGTAGTATCATTTGCTTTTTTGGAACGTTGATAGATCAAACTTCTAAATATTCTATTTAATGGGCGCCCTTCGGTGTCTGTTTCTACAAAATACTGCATTATTTCTGGACGAATACTCTCTAACACATAGCGCAGCCTTCCTAAAACAGGGAAATTTCTACGGATAGCATGTTTCTTCTGAATGATATCATATATTCCCATAATAATTAAGGGCAAAATAAGTATAAGACTCCATAAAATGGGTTTCCAAAAAACAGCTATTACAGCTATTAAAACAAGTGTGCTTATTGCTATTACTATAAATTTTTCGCGTACTTTCATAAAAGGTGTTTTTTAATGGATAATGTGTAAACATCCAATAGGTTTTGTTCAAAGATACAAAACTTTATTTAAAGTACTTCACTTTGAGTTTAGCAATTAGTAGCCATTA
>CAYPAK010000272.1:0-1732 GCA_964408665.1 uncultured Flavobacteriaceae bacterium
GGCACGCGTACTACCTCTCCTTTATGCATAGCAGGCTCAAGTTTTGGTAATAGCGAAATGATACGTTCTGCTTCTGCTTCTAATACATCATTAGGGCCTCTTGTGCGTATTTTGCCTACAGTTCCATCTTTTTCTACCATAAACTGCACATAAACACGCCCTTGTACGCCATTTGCTTTAGCTTCTTTTGGATATTGAAAATTATCACGAACAAGCTTATGTATGCTTTCGGTAAAGCATTTTTTCTTATCAGCAGCATTTTCACATCCAGGAAAAACAGGAACATGCTCTACCAAATTAAAAGGAACAGGAGCTTTTGCATCCGAAGGAAAAGGTGGTGGCGGAGGAGTAGGTGCAATTAGATTGAGATTCATTTTATCAAACATCAGTGATTTTCCTTCTGGTGTTGTTATGGTTATTGTCTCATCAGTTTCGGTGATTTTCATACCGTTATCTAGTGTTTTGGTGGTGCTGTTTTCAGATGAAATATAATCATTTTCGGTATTACACGAAGTGTATATAAGGGTCATTACTACGACAGGAAGCACCAATAAGTACTTGGCTAACCGTATTCTTTTTGATTTGTCTTTTGTTGCCATAAGGATTCTTTTTTTAATTAATGAATTGATATAAAACGAATTGGTAAATGCAATGTTTTTCGTCAAAAACATTTCATTTAGCAGCAAGTCAAAGTACGTACGCTTATCAACTTGTTGTATTATAACAGCATCGGTTAGAAATTCGTGAACTTCCCGAATGCGTTTTTGGTAAATATATACTAGCGGATTGAACCATAAAATAAGTTTTAACAACTCAAAAAACAGCAAATCCCAACTGTGCTTTTGCTTAATATGCACTAGCTCGTGGTTTATAATATCTAGTTGCTCATTTTCTAAATGCGCTTGATTGATAAAAATATAATTCAAAAACGAGAAAGCGCTTTTTTCCTCTTGAAGGATAATGAGTTTATACTCTTTTTTGTCTTCTGTAGGATTGCTCTTTATCAAACTAAAAATAGTATAGAGTTTTTTTATAAAAAAGATTAAAAACACTACAAAACCTATAGCATAAAACACCGTAATATATGAAATAGAAGAACTATTACTTACTAATACCGCTTGTGTTTCTCCACCAGCTTGCGTTCCTACAATTACCTCTGGAATGTGATAAACATACTTCGCATTTAGTACATTATTTAACCTTTCAAAGCGTAATTTGGGTAATACTAAAGCTAAAACCGAAGCCGTTAATAAATAAAATCGATTCCATTTATAAAAAGTTTCTTGTTTTAAAAACACCTCGTAGAGAATTAGAAAAAGCACTTGTAATACAATTATTTGCAAGACATAATTTAGCATAACCGTTTATTTTTTGTTTAATAATTTTAAAATTTCATCAAGCTCTTTGGTGTCTATATTGTTTTCTTTCACAAAAAACGAAACCATATTTTGAAAAGAGCCCTCAAAGTAACCATTCATTATTTTTTTAATACTGGCATTACTGTAATTTTCTTTTTCTACCAGCGGATAGTAGATAAACCCTCTACCTTTAGCGCGGTGGCTTACTATTTTTTTGTTTTCTAAGATACGTATTATAGTAGAAATGGTATTATAGGCAGGTTTTGGCTCTTTATATCGTGCTATTATTTCTTTTACACTCGCTTCTCCAAGTTCCCATAAATGCTGCATTATCTGTTCTTCTACTTTGGTTAATTGTGTCATTTTTTGTTTAA
>CAYPAK010000273.1:0-1720 GCA_964408665.1 uncultured Flavobacteriaceae bacterium
GTAATCATCATTTTTTTGATGCATTTAATGCGTCATTTAATAGTTAAATTGGTATCACATCACCTGCTATTCTTCCTATTGTAAATGTGTTTGAAGTAGAAGGTAAGAAAATTGTTAAATTACATACAAACAAGTGGGAAAATTTTATCCTGTCACTCAGCGCAAAGCGAAGAGTCTAGTACCATAAATAGCGCAATTTTCATCAACGCATTGACAATTATTTAATATAAACTCATCAATGTGTTGATAAATTTATATATATTTGCATAAAATACACTAGTAATGCAACAATTAGAAACGCTATTTTACAAAAAATATGCAGAGGTTCAAACCAATAATATCCGAAATTTTATTGACGAAATTGATTGGGATAATCGTTTTATAGGTATTAAAGGAAGTAGAGGTGTTGGAAAAACCACATTGATATTGCAATACATTCAGTTACATTACAAACCAAATCATACCGTACTGTATGTAAGTCTTGATAATCTTTATTTTGCAAATAATAACTTGTATGATTTAGCTGATGAATTCTATAAAAAAGGAGGTGAATTATTGGCAATAGATGAAGTGCACAGATATCCAAATTGGGCGATAGAAATAAAAAATATTTACGATAATATGCCAGAGCTAAAAGTAATAATTACAGGTTCTTCTTTATTACATCTTACACATGCAAAAGCAGATTTAAGCAGAAGAGTAGTTATGTATAATATGCCAGGATTATCATTTAGAGAATTTATAAATTTTGAGACAAATAACGAATTTACTTCCTATTCTTTAGAGGATATTTTAGAAAATCATATTTCAATAGCAATTGATATTAAAAAGCAATTAAAACCATTAGCCTATTTTCAAAATTATTTAAATTATGGGTATTATCCTTTCTATTTAGAAAACAAAAAATCGTTCCATAAAAAATTAAGCGAAACTATATTAACTGTGCTAGAAATAGATATACCACAATATGCAAACATACAAACATCAGGTATTATTTTAATAAAAAAATTATTAGCTATTATTAGTAATTCAGTGCCGTTTACGCCTAATATGAGTGCTTTAAGTTCACGTACAGGTATAAGCACCAACACACTAAAACATTATCTAAAATTACTCACCGAAGCCGAATTATTAAATTTTTTATATGTAAAAGACAAAGGAATTAATAGTTTAAATAAGCCAGAAAAAATCTATTTAAACAACACTAATATAATGTATAATATAGGAAATGATGTTAATATAGGTAACACAAGAGAAACATTTTTTTTTAATCAACTTAGCTATAATCACATAGTCAAAGCATCTAAGCAAACCGATTTTCTAGTTAATAACACCTTTTCGTTTGAAGTTGGCGGAAAAAATAAATCTATCAAACAAATTGTAAACCTTGAAAATTCGTATCTAGTAAAAGATACTATAGAAATAGGCTCGCAAACTACAATCCCTTTATGGCTATTTGGTTTTTTATACTAATACAAGTCTGTAAAATATTCATTTACAAGAAGTAACTAAAAAGAATAAAAGAGAGTTAAGGCTGTTAATACCAAAGGTTTTGAAATCATTTTAACCAATCTGCGCATATTAGCGGAAAAACAAACCACAATAGGCGCATAGAAAACATAGTAATTTGTGAAAATCTGTGGCTAAAATCTACCTAAATCTGTGCAATCTGTGGGAAAATTCCAACCTGTCACTCAGAGCAAAGCGAAGAGTCTAAACA
>CAYPAK010000274.1:0-1716 GCA_964408665.1 uncultured Flavobacteriaceae bacterium
AATTAATTATCTTCACGAAGAATTTTATAAGCTTCAATTATTTTTGGAATACTATCATTTATTAACGTTGCAATATCAACAGAAGAATTATCTATTAAAGCACCTAAAAAACGCTCATTATCAAAATTTATTATTAGATGTAAGCTATCCATGTTGAGAGCGGTTAATTGGTATGTTTGAAAGCTAGGGAAACCTAAGCTGGTCAAACAGTTTTCTAAGCTGTCAAGGTAGCTAGTAGTGAGTTCAATATACTCATCGTTAGCATTTAAGCTAGCTAGTTCTTTATATTCTGACTTGTTCCAAATTACAGCAAATAGTAAGCTATCATCTAATTCACTTTTGAAACTGTCTAGTAAGAGTTGTTGTTTATTCATGTTACTAAATTTCATTAATGTTTAGTGTAACTAATGTCTGATTAAGCAGTAGGTATGCTACTTCTCCAAAAGTAGCAGGGCCTGTGAAGTTTGCTATTGTTTTGTTTTCTAATTCTCCGTAAACATAATTTAATATACAAAGACAAGAAAATTCGCTATCTTCACTAAGTTCTTTGGTTTGGTTTTCAAATCGTTGTACATAATTATCTAAAGGTTTAGAAAAATGGTATGTTTTACTTTTAAAAACAGGCGCAAAGAAACTTACTTTTTCACTTTCACTGTTTACCTCTTTAATACTTACATTTATAGATGCTCCAGAATAATCTGCTGTCAATGGAAATTTAGTATCTATATTATTTGCTAATATATACTCTGCAAAGTTCGTGTCTTTTCCGTTTATCATGCAGCTAGAAACTTCAAAACTATCAGAGTAAAACTTGATTTCATCTGTATTTTTATCAGTATCAAAAATATTTACAATATCTAGTTGCGCAAATTGATTTTCGGGTAATTCTACGTGTATAGCTATTGCTTTATCTTCGTATGTTTCTCCTGTTAATCCGTTGAAAGTTTTAGGTATGTCATTACTATTTAAGTCCGTTCCTGCTGCCCAACCTACGATGGGATTGTTGTAAATACCATCTAAATCTTCTGCTTGTAGCGCATAGTTTTCAAGTACTTTTTGAAAAGGAGGAATAATTATTAGTGTATATCCATTACCATAAGAGTCTGTAACAATATTACTAATATTTTCTTCATTATATGCTAGGATTTTGAAGGAATTATCTTGTACTGTTAGTCTGTTTACAAATATTAAATCAGTATTAAGCTTGCCTTTGTCGCTATCCATAAAATAAGGAATAGTTCCGCCAATCCAGTTTCCTAAAGGCAGTTGTTTTAAAATATTTTCATCACCAGCTACGCTTAGTACAAAGCCTTGTTTTATAAAAGCAATTACTTCTTCGAGTGTGTATAGTTGACTTTTCATAATGCTATTTTTTAAAGAGATTAGTAAATGACCAAGCACTCTTTTGTTTTATTGTTTTTGTTGTTTTTTTGATATTCTTCAGCCCTTTTTGCAATAAAGCATATTTCTTTTTTAGAAGTGTAATTTCTTCTTGTAGACTTAGTATTAACGTGTCTTTTTCTTTAAGTTGCTTACTTTTTTGAGCTAGTGCTTTTTTATAAAAGTCACTATTGTCATTGTTTTTAACATCGTTATTGTTAGTCTTTTGACTTAGTGTGTTACTTAAGTCTAATGTTAAGCTTTCTTTGCCAAATATTTGAACTAAATCTTCATACATATTCTTTGCAGTAGCATATTTTTTGCAAAGCTTGTAAA
>CAYPAK010000275.1:0-1714 GCA_964408665.1 uncultured Flavobacteriaceae bacterium
AAAAAATGGCACTAGACGAATACATATACGGAAAAATAGCAAATTTCTTTAAAACAAAGAAGAAAGTAGCTGTGCTTGAAGCTGAAAGCACTGTAAAACTAGAGGAAGTAAAACAGCGGTTAACTATTTTTTCAAGGGCAATAACAGGAAAAGCAATTGATATTTATCCTGCAGAGCGTGAAGGAGGTTACAAAAATAATAACTTCTTTTTACCGATGTATTATTCAGAAATGGAAACGTATGAGGCAAATTTATCCTTTTATTTATATCGTATTTTGTATTTGTCAGTACAGAAAAATTTGAATATTAATTGGCAAACTGGTATTGATCACGATTTAGAAGAGAGTAGGAGCAATGCTTTAAATAATTCCGAAAAAATACTAACTATTTTATTTGAAGAATTTCCAATAACCAAAGCTATTCACGATGAATTATTAAATTATTATCAATCAAAAGCAACCGATAAAAAGCCTTTAGATACTACTTTTTTATACGGAAAATGGATGTTGAATACAGCAGAAAATAATTCCGATAAGAAGCTACACAACTTTAATGAAAAAGCTAAAAAAGCTATTGCCGAAGAAATTACAACTATCCTCAAAGCCAATCCTGTAGAAGATGTAATTACCCTTGAAGTAGATAAAAAACAACAAGAAGATTATGTGCTTACACACGATTTTGAAAAAATAGATACTGCCGAAGAACACGATGGCGGTTGGCGTGATTTTGATGGTGATGATGAGCTCGAAGAACACAGCGCAGCTTTAGAAGAACTCAATATGAAATATACGGTTCGTGTTGATGATACGGCACATTCGGTTTATCAAGCGGATTTTGTAGAGAATTTAACCGTTTCAGAAAGTGCAGAAGCTACAAGTCAGGAGTATTATATTGCTTATGATGAATGGGATTATACCAAACGAAATTATAAGGAAGCTTTTTGTAAAGTGTATCCTAAAAAAATACAAGAAAACGATGTTAATTACTACAAAAAAACCTTAAAAGATAACGCTTCTACTTTAATGGGTTTGCGTAAAATGCTAACGAACGTAAATAATAAAATGCAGCAGCAACGCAGACAAAATCAAGGAGAAGAATTTGATATTGATGCTTTAACAGATTTGTATATTGATGTACATTCTGGACATACACCATCAGAAAATATTTATTTATCTAAGCGTAAAAAAGAGAAAGATTTATCCATTTTAATGCTTTTAGATGTGAGTTTGTCTAGTGATGGTTACGCTGCAAATAACCGTGTAATTGATGTAGAAAAACAAGTATCTATTTTATTTGGAGAAATATTAAATGAATTTAATGTCGATTTTTCCATTGACGCTTTCTTTTCTAAAACACGAAATTATGCAACCTACTTAAATTTAAAAGGATTTGATGATAATTGGGATAAAGCAAAATATAAAATAGGCGCAGTACAACCAGAAGGATATACCAGAATAGGAACAGCATTGCGACACGCAGGAAGTCTGCTCGATAAACGAGAAACAAAAAACAAATGGCTCATTTTAATTAGCGATGGAAAGCCAAACGATTATGATAAATACGAAGGAAAACACGGTATAAACGATGTAAAACAAGCCTTACGAGAGTTGAATGAAAAAAATATCAATTCGTATGCGCTAGCCATTGAAGCCAATGCAAAATATTATTTGCCACAAATGTTTGGTGCAAATCATTACGAAATATTAACAACACC
>CAYPAK010000276.1:0-1707 GCA_964408665.1 uncultured Flavobacteriaceae bacterium
TTTACAAGCTTTGCAAAAAATATGCTACTGCAAAGAATATGTATGAAGATTTAGTAGCAATTTTTGGAGCAGAAAGCTTAGTATTAAATTTAAATGATACAGCTAATAATAAAGAAGAAGCCAGTCTTATTAAAAAGAATGATAGTACTGAATTTTACAAAAAAGCTATAACACAGAAAGAAAAAGAAATTAAAGAAAAAGATAACTTAATTCTGAGCTTGCAAGAAGAAATCACCTTGCTCAAAAAAAAGTATGCTTTATTGCAAAAAGGGCTGAAGAATATCAAAAAAACAACAAAACAAAAGAGTGGTTGGTCATTTACTAATCTCTTTAAAAAATAGCATCATGAAAGGTCAACTATATACACTAGAAGAAGTAATCGCTTTTATAGAACAAGGTTTTACAATAAGTGTTGCTGGATGTGAAGAACTCTTAACAAAACTACCTTTAGGAAACTGGATTGGTGGTACTATTCCTTATTTTATGGATAGCGACAAAGGAAAACTTGCTACAGATTTAATATTTGTAAACAAACTAAACACCTTTGAAAACCCATATAAAATCGCGTCATATGATGAGAATGACATCAATAACATTGTTACTGATTCTCATGATAATGGATACACCCTACTGATTATCCCGCCATTTCAAAAAGTTCATGAAGCCTATGCCTTGCAAGCCGAAGATTTAGATGGTATTTATAATAACCCCATTGCAGGATGGATAGCAGGAACGGATTTAAACAGTAATGACAAACCCAAAACTTTTAATGGATCTACTGGTGAAGTCTATGAAAACAAAGCTATAGCAATGCACGTTGCATTACCTGAAGATAAATTTGCACAAATAGATATTATTAACATCTTTGATACTGATGAAAATGCTGATGAAATTAGATTTTACTCCGATAGTTTTGAAGCATCAAGTTGCATGGTTAACGGGAAAGATACGAACTTTGCAGAATACATAACAAATAATAATATTGATACAAAATTTCCTTTAACGGCAGATTATTCTGGCGCTTCTATAAACACAAGCATTAAGGAGGTAAACCAAGAAAAAGGTGAGGTTAGTTTTTTTGCTCCTGTTTTTAAAAGTAAAATCTATCACTTTTCTAAACCCTTAGATAATTATGTAGAACGTTTTGAAAATCAAACCAAAGAACTTAGTGAAGATAGTGAGTTTTCTTGCCTTTGTATTTTAAACTATGTATATGGCGAATTAGAAAACAAAACAATAGCTAACTTCACAGGCCCTGCTACTTTTGGAGAAGTGGCTTACGTATTACTAAATCAAACTTTAGTAACACTAAACATTAACGAAATTTAATACTATGAACAAACAAAAACTTTTACTAGATAGTTTTAAAAGTGAATTGGGAGATAGTTTATTATTTTCTGAGGTTTGGAACAGTCAATCTAAAGAAGATTTGGCGCATTTAAACTCAAATCCTCAATATGTAAATATTGTTAATAGTTATATCACTAATTTAGAAAAAGATTTAGACACACTGGGTTTTCCTAGTTTTGAATGCTACCAAATAACTATTCTTAATATGAATAGTTTGCACCTGCTAATTAAGCTTGACAGTGAGCATTTTCTTGGCTGTTTATTAGATAAATCATCACTAGATATTGCTGAATTAATAAACAATAGTATTCCAAAAATAATTGAAGCTTATAAAATTCTTCGTGAAGATAATTAATT
>CAYPAK010000277.1:0-1690 GCA_964408665.1 uncultured Flavobacteriaceae bacterium
TAAGTAATTGAAAATCTATCCTTATCTTTGACGATATATTTTTTTATCATCATGGAATTTAGAACCAAAATACAAGTCCCAAAAGTAAGTAATGAAATAACGTATTCAAGTAAAATAGCATTACTGGGCTCTTGTTTTTCGGAAGCTATTTCGCAACGATTAGCCTATCATAAGTTTAAGCTAATGAGCAATCCGCATGGTATCATGTTTAGCCCAAAAGCTATAGAAAAAAGTATTGTTGATTCGGTTAATAAAAACGTATATACCGAAAATGATTTGGTTCAAAACAATGAGATTTGGCATAGTATGCACCATCATTCTTCCTTTTCTGCTTTAGCTAAAGAAGACGTGTTAGTAAAGATAAATAGCGAAATTACTATGGCAAATAGCTTTCTTAAAGAAGCAAGTCATCTCGTGATTACCTTAGGAACTGCTTGGGTGTATCATTATATTAATCACGATGAACTCGTAGCAAATTGCCACAAAATACCGCAAGATAATTTTGTAAAACGCTTACTTACTGTCGATGAAATAAAAGCTTCATTAACGAATATCAAAACATTAATAGCAAGTATTAACCCTAACTGCACAATAATATTTACATTAAGCCCTGTGCGCCATATCAAAGATGGATTTGTGCAAAATGCACAGAGCAAAGCACATTTGCTCACCGCTATTCACAAAGTAGTAGCTGCTAATGATAATACATTTTATTTCCCTTCGTATGAAATTATGCTAGATGATTTGCGCGATTATCGTTTTTATAATACTGATATGTTACATCCTAATACGGTGGCAGAAGATTATATTTGGAATAAATTTAAAAATAGTTGGTTTAGTGAAGAAACGCTATTGATAAGCAAAAAAGTAGCTAAACTACAAGCCGATTTGGCACATAGACCATTTAATAAAAACACTAAGTCTTACAAGGAATTTATGGCTAATATCGCTAGAAAAAAAGAAGCTTTAGCACAATATGGATTTGATGTTTTGAGTTGGTAATTTACTAATTATTAATTCTATCTTAAGCATTTTTAATCAAATATTATATTTTAATGTTAGGGTGCAATCACAGGTTAATGAATTAAGCCGAAACCGCCCTACGAATGTTCTTGCGTAAAACTTACAACGAAGAAGCGTAAGAAATGAAATCTGTTTGAGTTTTTGCGAGGAACGAGCAAAGTCGAGTTATTTCATTTTAGCTTCGAGGCAGCTAAGTTTAGCAAGGTTTTCGTAAGGCTAGATTTTTTTGTTACTTTTTTCATCAATGGAAAAAAGTAAAAGCAACCAAAATTTATTTAGAACGGTATTAATAAATTACTATATTTGTACAAACCAAAGTAATTATGACCGATAAACGCGAATGTTTAGCCTGCTCAAAACCACTTCGAGGGAGAAGTGACCAGAAATTTTGTTCTGATTATTGTAGAAACACCTATAATAATAGAGTAAATGCTTCTAGCAGAAATTTGGTGCGTAATACCAATAACCGCTTGCGTAAAAACTACAAAATACTACGTGAAGTTTGCCCTGACAAAATGAAAAAAGTTTCTCGCTCTAGGCTTTATGGCTTGGGTTATGATTTTAATTATATGACCAGTATGTACACCACCAAAGCAGGGAAAGTCTATTATTATTGCTACGATATGGGTTATACCGTTTTAGAAGAAGAATTGCTATTAGTGGTAAA
>CAYPAK010000278.1:0-1687 GCA_964408665.1 uncultured Flavobacteriaceae bacterium
CCTATACCAAAGTAAAAAATCAACAATTCTTCTAGACCATTAAAAATAGCCAAAAAACCACTGTGCTTTTTTGGTAAACCTATTGCTACAAAGACGCTTGCCATCCCTAAAAGAACGCTTAGCAGTAACCAAAGTAAATAGCCAATTATTATTTTTAAATACTTCATAGCATTTTATAATAATTTGTAGTAATTTATAGCACTTGCAATTAGTAATACTACTAAAAAGAGTGCCAGCAAAATGAATTCTGTCTTTTTATTTCGCACCATTTTTCTATGGTAATAAATCATACTAAAAATGGCTACAAAAAAGAATAATATTCCTAAAAAAACAGGAGACATATCCATTGTTCTATGCAAATAACCATCGCTATCTTTGATGACTGCTCTATCAGGAGCTACAATATCTAGCACCTTAACTCCTGCTATGGTAAGATTAAGCGTTAGCATGAGTATTGAAAGCAATGTAAATGGTATTGCAGACACTATAGGCTTTTTTATGCTATATGATACAAGTGCAATACTTGTAAAAAGTAGTAATATAATTTGTGGATTATCTTTGCTATAAAAAGCAAAAATTATAGCCGTGTTTACAACTAGCAATGCCATAAAGAGACTAAGTAATTTGCCTATTTTTTTCTTTTTAGTTTTCAATTTTGTCATAGAATATTTTTTTTATTGGCGAATAAATATAGGTATCTGTATTTTTGAGTTTTAATTGATACATTATAAGGTAATCTTCTTTTTTCATGTCTTTATGAAATAATTTTATTTTGTTCCCTTCTTCCGTGAGTAGATTTTCACTATTAATGACTTTTAAATAATTGTCATCTAATAAAATATAACCTTTATCGTCTCTAAAAGTATAGTCAACACTATTGTTTAAATAATTCACTTTAAACAGTTCGTTTTTATTGTTTATGTAGCAGATGTTAATACTATCTATTGGGATAATAACGTGTTTTTCTTTTAGGGCAGTTTGAATACCTCCAGAATGTTCATATTTTTTATTTCCGCTATAACTCAGCATATTTTCCATTATAATAGGATTCTTTTTTTGTGTTTTTTGCTTATATGTTTCTAGTAAAACAGCTAATGGATAAGTTCCATTTTCATATTTGTTTGCCAAACTAGTTGTTACTTCTTGTTGTATTGCCTTTATATTTGGCGTGCGTTTTAATTCTAAATCGGTGTACATTGTACTACGTTCATTTAATAATGTAGCATTTTCGAGCCAATCATCAATGGTACTAACGTAGTTACTAGGACTTATTAAGTCTTTATATGCGATATTTCTTTCTGTAAGAAGTGCATCTAAATCACCATGTTCCACCTTATATCCTGTATCTTTTCTTATTATTTTGTAGTATAAAACCTCACTATCTTTGTCTTGAATACTAATAATGGAAATAGCATCTGAATAGCCTTTATAAACCCTAAGCACTCCTTTGCTAGTTTTTACATTGTATTCTTTTAGTTCGTGGGGGTATAGATAGGTTCCTTTATCTTCATAAAGAGAATCAGTAAAATAGAAGTAAGGAATTGCATAATAATCATCACCTCCAGTTTCTTCATAAGCAAATTCCACTATATCTTCTACTTTGTATTGCTTGTTTAGAAAATTATAATATTTGGCGGTGTATATGCCGTTTTGATACCTTAATAATACTTGGTATATGCCATAACCT
>CAYPAK010000279.1:0-1684 GCA_964408665.1 uncultured Flavobacteriaceae bacterium
AATTTAGGCGAAAATATCTTTAAAGTGAGATTTCCAAACTCTTCAATACCAACAGGGAAAAGTGGAGGGTTTAGAATAATCACTTATTATAAAGTTGATAATATTTTATATTTAGTAACAATCTACTCAAAGACAGAACAAGATAATATCCTAACCGAAAAATTAAGAAAAATAGTTCAAGAGGAAGTGACTTTAAAGAAGTAACAAACCTAACAAATTCAAGGAGACGAATAAGTTACCTAGCGGAAACTTATCGCTCACGACGACCGAACTAACGGCCTGCGGGCGTAAACCTCCCGCAGGCCGTTAGCATACATTCAAAAACTTTACTTCTTAAAATTAAAGTTCCCTTAATGGGAACTATTGTATAATGTTTTCATGAGAATAATTTCAAAAAAGACACTTAAAGATTTTTATGAGCAATCAAAATACAGTGATAGTAAAAATGCTTTAGAAGCTTGGCATAAAGAAGTTCTAAAACTTGATTGGAATACTCCAAACGAGATTAAAGAGATGTACCGAAATGCAAGTATTGTAGGAGATACAAAAGTTATATTTAATATTGCAGGAAACAAATACAGATTAATAGTAACAATAAACTATTATGCAAAAATTGTTTTTATTAAGTTTATTGGAACACATAAACAGTATGATAAAATAAATATAGAGGAGTTATAAGATGAATATCAGACCTATTAAAACTGAGTATGATTATACTAATACATTAAGAAAAATTGAGAGTTTGATGGATGCTAAACCAAATACACTTCAAATGGATGAACTAGAAGTGCTAACAACTTTAGTTGAAGCTTATGAAGAGCAACACTATAAAATAGAATCTCCAGACCCTATCGAAGCAATAAAGTTTAGGATGGAACAAGAGGGTTTAAAACAAAAAGATTTAGTTTCGATTATTGGAAGTAAATCAAGAGTCTCTGAAATTTTAAATAAAAAACGAAAACTTACTATTGAAATGATAAGAAATTTACATAAACAATTGCATATTCCTATTGAGAGCCTTTTTTTAGATTACAAAACGAATTGTGCTTAAATATTTATAGCTTTTCCACATATTACTCTTTTCAAAAGCTGTAAAAGTAGATGAGATACCAACAGAAAGCAAAAAAATAAACTTGAAATATCTATCGCATACAAGCTTCTCATAGTATATTTACCGATTTTTTGGTATCATTTCACTGCTTAAGCGCTGAGAACACTTACGGGTGTTTTGAGCGCTTCTCTTTAGACCTGTGCAATGGTGTTTTAAGGCACTGTGTCAGGGTAGGAATACAGCAGCACACCTTAGTTCGCTATGTGCCGCAGGTATCTGAAGGGGAGTACTTCTTGTTTTAAAAATCCCACACTATAATATTACAAAATTTACATGTAGAGGTTGTGAATGGTTCGTCGTTTTATATACTTAACGCTTCTGTGGCACGTCGGTATTTCTGCTCATATGCTCTCGAAAGAGGCAGCTCTGGCCGATCGACTCAGCAAAGAAGAGAAACTGCTCTATACCAACATTGCCATTGCCTCGGGGGTTTTGGCATGGGGGCTGACACAGTGGGGTTACGGTGACGAAGCCTTCCATTTTCGTAACGAAGGGTGGTTCGAGAGGCGCACCAGCAACGGAGGTTCCGACAAGCTTGGACATTTCTATACCAACTATTTGGTAACACGCATG
>CAYPAK010000280.1:0-1681 GCA_964408665.1 uncultured Flavobacteriaceae bacterium
GCATTAGTTCATTGCTGCATTATAAATACCATCTACGGTGCGTAGTAAGCGGTTTAAACTGTTTCCTTTTCCGTCTTTTAGTTTTATGGCTAAATTCGCTTTGTAATTATCTGTTTGTGTATAGTCAAGGCTTGAAGCAAAAGCATTCCAAACATCAAAAACATCTTGTGTTTTTTCTGCTGATAAAAAGAAAAACATATTTTTTAATTCTGATGGATAATCATTTGTGTTTAATGTAATGGTATTAAAAACATAGTTGTCATTCATTTCACTTTTTAATGCAGTGTCATTTAGGTTTTCTACCAGCGGTTTTCCATGAGAAAATTGGTTTACGGTTAATTCATTATTAGATATTAAAAACATATCATCATTAAAAGCAAAATAAGCTGGAAATTTGTTATCAAACTGAAAGCTATAATAATTGTCTTTAGCGGTTATTTGCTCACTTTGTCGTGCTTTAGCAAGTAACTGCGCTACGGTTTCTTTGTTTTTTATATCAAAAGCAAGGCTAATGATTGCTACAGTTTCTTTGCGAGAAGCATTGGTATATGAACTTGAAAAATAATCGTATTTTTTGTACTGAATAGTTTGTTTCTGTACATCACTCCAGTTATAAACTACACTTCCTCCTAGTGCTTCAAACAGTTTTTGTGTACTTATATTTACTGCTCTTTCTACTTCTTCATTAACTTTTTGATAGTCTTTTTGTGTTTTTAAAAAACCATAATATGCCATAGGGTTTATGGCAATACTTCCTGTTGCAAGGTGTTTTTTTGGGATAAAATCAAGTAAATCGGTATTAAAATCAGTATCAAATATTTTGTAATCTGCCATCATTTTGCGCAAACTTTTATTTAAAGCCACATTAGATTGTAGGTTTATAGCATCATCTTCAAAGTCTAAATAGAGCTTAACCGTATTGTCTTTTAAATCATAATCAGCGTTTTTTTCTAATTGTTTAAAATCACGATTCTCTTGAAATGCATTAGAAGATAAGTAAACGCTAATATCTTTTTTATTTTTATAGAACTGATTAAAATCTTCGTTTGTTGTTATTTGATTTACTTCACCCAAAGTAAAAAGGCGTGTTATCTCTGCTAATATTTCCTTACGGCTACGGTGGTTTAAGGCGTTTATATTAATGAGTTTGTTATCGTCCCAAGCAAGGTAACTGCTTCTGTCTAATTTAATATACTTGTGATTACCTTCTAGAACTATTTTGTTGTCTAAGTCTAAATCAGTAAATGTTTGCTGAATAAAATCAGTAAACTTTGAAGCGTTTTTTAAAGTTGCCGTAGTAACGGCAAAATTAACACGTTCATCGGGTTCCGTATAAAAAACAAAGATATCTTTAAAAAAATCTACTCCTGTTATAAAAGGGTCTTTTTTTATTTTTTTAAATATTTTAGCAGCTTTTTTGTTTTCGTTTTTTAATTCGGTATTAAATTTTTTAATCAGTTTCAAATCTTCAAGACTGCCTAAATCGGCTTTTTTAAGTAATGAATATGCATCAATAACAGTAACCATATTCGTGTCTTTAGGTATTACACTAAATGATTTTGGTTTAGAACAAGAAACTAAAGAAGTGATAAAAACTAAAAGTGTAATTCTCAAAATAATTGATTTCATAGGTGTTTTGTTTTGAATTTATACAAAAGTAGTAAAAATATAATTGATTAGA
>CAYPAK010000281.1:0-1675 GCA_964408665.1 uncultured Flavobacteriaceae bacterium
TATGAAATATCTATACTTAATTATACCGTTTTTTTTAATTATTTCGTGCGCATCATCTGAGCAAAACAATATTAGTTTAGTTAAACTAAATAAACACATACAAAAACAAGAAAAACAAACAGACTCTTTATACAATCTTAATAAAAAGCAGTATGATTTTCTAAAAAAAGCAGCACAAGAACAACCTGAAAAATGGCTAAATCTTGCTAAATCTTCTGATGAAGTTTTTAAACTTGGTAATACTATATGCCAATATACCAAACAACTAAAGGATGAGCTAAAAGGCAATACAGTCAATCAAAATGATGTAAATGCAATGTATAGCACTGCAGATTATGATACATTTATCAGTAAAACCAAAGTGTTAATCAAACAATTAGATGATTTTTACACCATAAATAAAAATAAGAAAGTTAACCCTACCTATTATATCGAAAAATTTAATACACACGAAGTTTACAAAAATCAACAAGGTGAAATTGTAAATTACATAGACTATCATTTTAAGGACAAAACACGTGTCGGCTTGCTTTTAGCATTATCAAAAATACAATTTGAAACACGTTTTTATCAGCATATTTATATGAATACTATAGTGAATTAAATAGTCTTATAAAGATTTATTTCTTCCCTAGCTTAAACAAATACCCAAAAACAATATTCCATTGTGTGTATGTAAAGTGTTGTTTTGCAATATCATCGCTGCTCATTGTTGTTCTGATATTTGGCATATTGATATAACCCAGCTTTAGTTCTGGTTGCATAAAAAACCGATTCTTATAGCTTAACCTTCCAGATACTAAGGCGTCAATACCATAACCTGCTAAGTGAAACTCATCATATCGCGCATTATTAAGCAATGAGGTATTGGTTCGTGGGTACAAAATACCAAAACCCGCTCCAGCAATGGCTGTTATATCAAATTTTCCTTGCTGAAAAATCGTTTTATTGTAACGTAATTCTGTATTTACATAATTCAATCCATCGGTATGCTCAAAGAGCAGAAAATCATTACTAATCACGATATCATCATTTGTGTAAACACCATCATAAGCAGTTCCACCCGAAATATAACCATCTATTTTTACCGTTTGCCCATTAGCTACTACATATTTCATATGGTCTACAGCTATAGACACGTCCCAATTATTATTAATATAATATCCCAAACGGAAATTATACTGCGGTATTGTCATTCGCAAAGGGTTAAAATAAGTGCGTATTTCAAATTTTGATTGCCTGTCATTAGCAACTACATTATGTAGTGTAAAATCATAATCATTTCCTTTAAACTGTATATCAGCGTTAGCAAAATCACTTCCATTCCAGCCCCAATACACATAAAAAGTTCCTTTACGTCCAGAGCTTTCTTTTTCTTCTTGTGCAAAAACAGTTGTAGCGATAAGTATTAAAAATAATAGACTTAATTTTTTCATTGTAATTTATTTTTATACAAAAGTACAATTATATCAGATTTTTAAGTAGCTTTTTATTAAAAATATATGGTAAAATTAAATTTCAAACAGGGACTAGTCCTTTATTCAACCCCATAAAACACCTAAAAATCGTTGTTTTTATAGATGTTTGCAGCATAATTAATTTAAAATATAAAAGATTATGAGAAAAATTGTAAAAGTAGCCATGTTTGTTTTTTGTTTAATAACAACTTCTAGTT
>CAYPAK010000282.1:0-1665 GCA_964408665.1 uncultured Flavobacteriaceae bacterium
GTGTAGTTAAAGAATTATTCATCATTTCATAAAACCCTTGTGCCACCAGTTGATTTGCTATAACATTTTGAACACGTTCATTATTATACTTGTTAGTATATAAAAGTGAGGTGTTTAATTTTTCTGGGTTATCAATATTATTATAACCGTAAACACGTAATATTTCTTCTACAATATCGGCAGGACGCGTTACATCATTTCTATAAGCAGGGATTTCTAATCCTAAAGCACTTTCGGTTTCATTATTAATTTTTATTTCTAAAGAAGCGAGTATTTGTTTGATATTATCTTTAGGAATTTTCTTTCCTATCATTGTAAATAGGTAATTATAAGGAAGTACTAATAACTGATTTTCAACTTTTTTAGAATATTTATCTATAATATTACTCGTCACTAAACCTCCTGCTACTTGTTTTATCAAAATAGCAGCACGTTTTAAGGCAATTAAAGTCATATTTGGGTCAATACCTCTTTCAAATCGGAAAGATGCATCGGTATTTAATTGATGACGTTTTGCTGTTTTACGAATAGTAATTGGTTCAAAATAAGCCGCTTCTAAAAATACATTATTAGTATTTTCAGAAACTCCTGAATGCAAACCTCCAAAAACACCTGCCATGCAAAGAGGCGTATCTTCTCCATCACAAATCATTAAGTCATCTTGATGCAGTTCGTGTTCTTTCTCGTCTAAAGTTACAAATTTTGTTCCCGCAGGCAATGTTTTTACACGTATTTCATTACCTTTAATTTGGGCTGCATCAAAAGCATGTAAGGGTTGCCCCATTTCGTGCATTACAAAATTGGTAATATCTACTATATTATTTATAGGTGCAATACCTATTGCTTTTAATCTATTTTTTATCCAATCTGGCGATTCTCCTACGGTAACATCGCAAATGGTTATCCCTGCATAGCGAGGTGCTTTTGCTTTATCTACTTCATTTATCTGGATAGCAAAAGTGGTATTGTCTACATTAAAACTGCTTATAGATGGTTTGTTTAAATCAATTTCTACCCCTTGCTGCAATAATCCTACACGCAAATCTCTAGCTACTCCAAAATGGCTCATCGCATCTGCACGGTTTGGTGTAAGTCCTATTTCAAAAACTTCATCTGTTTCTATTTTTAATACTGTTGATAAAGGAAGTCCCGCTTTTGTTTCATTATCAAGAACGAGTATACCATCGTGGCTAGTTCCTAGACCCAATTCATCTTCGGCACATATCATCCCGAAACTTTCTTCGCCTCGTATTTTTCCTTTTTTTATTTTAAAAGACTCCCCTTTTTCATCGTATAACAAAGTTCCTATAGTTGCCACTGGCACTTTTTGTCCTGCTGCTACATTGGGAGCTCCACAAACTACTTGCAATGGATTCCCATCACCTAAATCTACAGTAGTAACTTTAAGTCTATCTGCATTTGGATGCTGTACGCAAGTCAATACTTCGCCTACAATAATACCTTTCAAGCCTCCTTTTACGGTTTCAAACTGTTCTATTCCTTCTACTTCTAAACCTAAATCTGTAAGTAATTCTCCTGTTTTTGTTGCAGTCCAATCTATTGCTACAAATTCTTTAAGCCAATTATATGAAATCTTCATTATTTGTTTTCTTCAATTATAAGCCGCAAATTTAACCATTTAAAATGGTTTGATAAAATTTGTTT
>CAYPAK010000283.1:0-1662 GCA_964408665.1 uncultured Flavobacteriaceae bacterium
CCATTCTATTATTAGTAGTAAGTCGGTATCCTTGAGAAAATTCTTTGCTATAATTATATTTTGGTGCTTGCATAACAATACCGTAACCGCCTTTGCCTGGGTTTCCTAAACAGGAACCATCGGTGTAAATATATACTTCGTAGTTATTCAAAATAATTAGTTTTTAATATCTTTCCAAAATAATTCTCCTTTTACAAGCCACGAATAGCCAAAAGCCCATAACGCTATGGTTTCTCCCCAAAAAAGTAAATTATACTTATAGCTAGCCGCTCTATCTATCACAAGACTTAATCCGCCTAAAATTATAGCAGTAATTATTATAATACCACAGTATAAGTATATTTTATTGCGCTTTTTTTTCATTGTTGTTTGTTGTGCAATAGCCACACCTTTCCTAAAAATAACTAAAGAAAAATAAGCGAAAACTGCAAAAAGTAAAGACGCAGCAACTAAATGAATGGTTCGGATAGCGCTACTAGTGCTTGTTACAGGAAACAAAGCGGTAAAAAGGGCAAAAACACCACCTAAATTGGCGTACAAACTATCGTTATCATAACCTTTATAGCTAAATAAATAAAATGCCAAAACAAATAAAAATCCCACAAAAAAATTACGCATTTCAGTGCCATAATAATCACTTATAGAATTTTGAAAAACAGTATTACTTCCTACAATTAAAATCCCTATCGGTAAAATAATAGGAAGAATAACCCCTATGATTCCTATAAAAGTTCTTAGGGTTAAATACGATATGATTTGGTTAGTAGTATTTTCCATATTAATCACCTAAAGCTGCAATTCCTGGTAAGATTTTCCCTTCTAACATTTCTAATAGAGCGCCACCTCCTGTAGAAATATAACTTACTTCGTGCGCAAGATTAAAGAGTTCTACTGCGGCAACAGAATCTCCTCCTCCTACAAGCGAAAAAGCTCCATTTGCTGTAGCGTCTGCTATTGCATTGGCTAGCTCTCGTGTACCATTTCTAAATTTGGTCATTTCAAAAACACCCATTGGCCCGTTCCAAAGAATAGTTTGGTTAGCTAATGCTACATAAGAAAAACCAACTTGTGTTTTAGGACCAATATCTAAGCCCATCCATCCGTCAGGGATAGCGTCTATAGCTACCGTTTGTGTTTTAGCTTCGTTAGAAAAACTATCTGCAGCAATGGTATCTACAGGTAAATGTATTTTGGTGTTTTTTGCTTTAGCTTCGGCTAAAATTTCTAAGGCAAGTTCTAGTTGGTCATCTTCACAAATAGAATTTCCTATTTTTCCACCTTGTGCTTTGACAAAAGTATATGCCATTCCTCCTCCAATAATAATATTGTCAACCTTATCAATAAGGTTTTTTACTACACCTATTTTTGATGATATTTTTGCACCTCCAAGTATCGCTAAAATAGGTTTTTTACCTTCTTCTAAGACTTGGCTTATTGCTTTTATTTCGCTAGATAATAAAAATCCTGCAGCACATTTATCTTTAAAAAATTGTGCAATTACAGTTGTAGAAGCATGTGCTCTATGTGCTGTACCAAAGGCATCATTAACATAAAAATCTGCCAAAGATGCAAGTTTTTTTGCAAATGTAACATCACCTGCTTTTTCTTCGGGATGAAAGCGTAGGTTTTCTAATAATAACACTTCGCCTTTTTGTAATTCTT
>CAYPAK010000284.1:0-1662 GCA_964408665.1 uncultured Flavobacteriaceae bacterium
TTGTTACAAGCACTAAATAGTGTGATAAACAATAGTAATAGGCTAATTTTTTTCATAAGAATATTTTTTTAAATTATTTAATCGAAAGTAAATGTACTCGTTTTTACAAAAAAAAAAGATATTATTTCAAATTCGCAGGTTACAAATTCAAATTCGTTATAGCTTGCTGATTATTTCACAAACATAATCTCTGCGTCTTTGTGCTATAGGAATCTTTATATTTGCTTGAAGTATTAAAAAGCCCTCAGGTTTATACTGCTTTATAAAATTTTTGTTTACCAAATAAGACTGATGTGTTTGTATAAACAAACTGTCACTGAGTAATGCCTTAGATTTTTTTAAGGATTTAGATATCAATATATTTTCCTTATTTTCTAGGTAAAATGTAGTATAATTCCCCTCGGATTTGCAATACACAATGTCTTTTTCAGCAATAATATGGTGGCTTTCAAAAGTTTTGAGTACAAGCCGTTTGTTTTGTGTATCACCACTATAATAACTTTGTGATACCGCCACTTGCTCTTTTTGAATAGCAGTTTTTGTAAGCCTTTTTAGGGCTTTTTGTACTGCTTCTATAAACTCATCATCAGAAAAAGGTTTTACGATATAGTCTAAGGCGCCTAGCTTAATGGCTTGAATGGCCTTGTCATTAAAACCTGTAATAAAAAAGAATTGAAAAGGTATGACAGCTGTTTTAAGTTGCTTGAAAACTTCAAAACTAGTACCGTCTGTTAGTTCAATATCAAAAAGCACTAAATCAGGTTTTTTAGCTTTAATGAGCTGAACGGTTTCTACAATACTTGCTGACTCGCCTACTACTTCGATTTCTTGTTTGAAAAATTGAACTAATTTTTGTTTTAGTGCTGTTCGTATGCTTTTTTCATCATCTACAACTAGTGTTTTAATCATTATAAATTAGTTAAAATTAATTTTATACGGAATTTTTAAGTGAACAATCGTTCCTTTAATGTTTTCGGTATTGGAACGTATCAAAACGGGGTTTGGTATTTTCTTGCTAAGTAGTTTTTTAATCAATTCTGAAGAAATGGAGGACTTTTTTAGCGATTTTGTGCCAAAGCCTATGCCGTTATCTGTAATAATACATAATAGGTATTGTGGTTTTTGGCTAAACTGAATATTGATTTTCCCTTTCATTTGTAGAGGAATAATACCGTGCATTATGGCGTTTTCTACAAAAGGCTGAATCAGCATCGGTGGAATGGTTATGCCATTATCTGTAGGGATAGCCGAGAGCTCAATAGTATAGTCAAACCTATTAGGAAAATGAAGCTGTTGTAAGCCTAAATAGTTTTTTAATAACGCTATTTCTGCATCTAACGGAATATAATTTTTTAACGAATTGGTTAAACTCTGTCTAAAGAGTTTTGAAAATTGAATTAAATAATTGCTTGCTTTATCAGGATCTGTTTTGATAAAGGAATGAATAGAAAAAAGCACATTAGAAGCAAAATGCGGATTTATTTGTGCGCTTAGTAAGCGCTGTTCTAATAAAAGTTCGTTCTTGAAGGCTATTTTTTTACGATGCTTGTACAGCCTGTACAGGTAAAAAACGGCACTTGCAAAAAACAAACTAAGAAACAGTAGTAGGTATTGTCGTTTTTTTAAGGCTTCATTGTTTAGTTGAGTTTGTTGGTTTTTAAT
>CAYPAK010000285.1:0-1641 GCA_964408665.1 uncultured Flavobacteriaceae bacterium
TTTTTTGAATACAAAAAATACACTTTACCAAAAGAACCTATACAGTTAAAAAGGGGTTCTAAAACTAAATTAGGAAAAATTTTAGGGGAAATACACAAAGAGTTAAGCGAACACCCTTTAAAGTCAGACGCTAAATACTTAGAACTTGTAAGATGTTTAAATCATTTCGCTGATGAAACGGACTTATACAAGGTCTTAACAAGGTAATAGATACTAAATATAACGACCCGTAAAACCCACCTTTTAACCCGTAAAACCCAATCGGATTATTGCAAAGTATTAATAAATAAAATATTTTGTAATGACTGAAAATTTAACATTTGACCAATTACCACAAGCGGTAACAATGCTAACAAAAGAAATTAGCGAACTAAAAAAATTGCTTACTCAAAAGCAAGAAGAAAAAACACAAGAACCAACCGAAAAACTACTAAGCGTACAAGAAACTGCAAACTTCCTTAACCTTTCTGTACCTACAATTTACAGTAAAGTAAGTAAAAGGGAATTGCCTTTTATGAAAAGAGGCAAACGCCTATATTTTAGCAGTATTGAATTACTGGAATATTTAAAAGAAGGACGTAGCAAGTCAAACGAAGAACTTGAAGCAGAGGCAAAAGCCTATTTATCTAATAATAAGGGTTAGTTATGGCTTATGATTTTATTAAAGCCTTATTACCACAAGAAAAGATAAAAGAAGTTAAAGAACACCCCTTACTTGATTTTATGACTGATGTAAGTACTACTACGGGAGAATTACCCTTAAAAGAAGAAGTAGCAAGATATAAAGGTTTAAACTTTACGATACGCAAAAATAGAATTTGGTTAAGTGGTAGTTTACATTACTTTTATAATATTTACTTTAAAGGGGAAAATCAAAACTATGACGATTTTACACTTGAAAAAGTACGCATTATACTTGATAAAATAGAAAGTCTTTTTAACCTTGATTTAAGTAAGTGTAAATTAGAAAATATAGAAATAGGTGTAAATATCTGTTTGCCTTTTAAAACCTATCTTATATTACTTAACTTGCTATTTCACAATACTAAAAGATTTAGAGACCAACAATTAAGAAACGGTAAAGGCGATTATAAAAATGTAATACACGATAGGTTTACCTTAAAATTCTATGATAAAAGCCTACAATTTAATTTACCTTATGAATTGATGCGATTTGAAATACATTTTAATAAAATGACAGAATTAAAACAATACGGTATAATTTACCTAAGTGATTTAAACGATAAAACAAAATTAGAATACTTAAAGATTG
Source organism: uncultured Flavobacteriaceae bacterium (assembly GCA_964408665.1). Taxonomy (GTDB): domain Bacteria; phylum Bacteroidota; class Bacteroidia; order Flavobacteriales; family Flavobacteriaceae; genus JALSVQ01. The sequence continues at coordinate 1,274 of CAYPAK010000285.1, forward strand.
AATTATTAAGACGTTTTGATGAGGTTTTTTTATACGATTGGACTATTCAAGAAGATAGTATTAAACGCAAACCTAAGGGGTTTTATAATTGGAAGTTATGGCATTATTGGGTTAATGACCTCAACAAGAATAATCGTAACAAAAGAAAGGAAGCATACAGAAAAATAGTAAGCAATTATTCCGATAAAGTAAAAGAGCAAATACGGGGCTTAATTGAGCAAAAAATAGATGAATTAACAAACACAAAAGGCGACCTTTTCACAGTAGGAAGAAGAAAAGAAAAAAAGCGACTTTTTCACAGTTTAGTTAAAGTGTGAAAAAGTAGCCTAATTGATTAGTCAAAATAAAAAGTGGAAGTTTACAAAATG
>CAYPAK010000286.1:0-1632 GCA_964408665.1 uncultured Flavobacteriaceae bacterium
TACGTATGTTTTTGCGTATTTTAGAAGCTGCTTGTATGGCTTTTTGGTAGTGTGCACCTTCCATTTCTAGCCCCATTACACGCCAACTTGATTTTTGAAAGTATTCTAACATGTCTTTATTTTGTAATGATGTACCTAAAACAGTAAGCATAGTTCCTGCTACTACACCAATACCATAACCTTCTAAATCTTCTTTTTTAAGTTGATTTTCAAATACATAATTATCTGCTGTTCCTTCAAACATATGTGCGTCTGGTATCATGATATCGCCTTTGTTACCTGTTAAAATTCCTGCTTTACCCATTATAGATATAGAAACGACATCTAAGTGTGTTTTAGTATTATTTTTGGTAAAAGGTTTTAAAAATTCGTCTAATGTTTCATAAGCTTGCTCTCCAAAGGCATAATCCATCACAAATAATACGGGTTTTTCTTCTTTGGAAACGTCTAGTTTATAGTTGGTTTTACTAAAGTCTATTTTAGCGGTATCTATAAGCTGTATATTGATATTTGTTCCCGAGGTATCTTCTATATATGTAAGTCCGTTTTTATTAGAAAAATCTATTATTTTTTTGCGAATAACTTTATTTTCTGATTTACTCAAATCAGCAAAAAGACTCATTATATCTTTTCCTTTTTTGAGTTCTTTTTCAAAAACTATGGGCGCATAAATAGAGTTCATAGTACTGTGCATATTAGCCGAAATAATATGTATAGGTCGGTTTAATAAACCTTTTTTATCAAGTACTTTTTTAATGTTATTAGCCCAAATTTCACCATGAATATGGTGTCCTATCTGTTCTCTAAGTACTGGGCTGAAGGTAATAGCACGTTTAGAATTTTCTACCGCTTCTTCTATGGCTAGTGTTCCTAACCAATAGATAATTTGTAAAAATCGGTCTGGGTTTTTCTTAGTTTTAAACGAATCATAAACTGCTTGTACTTCTTCAAAAGAGCGTGCAAGAAAAGTAGCAGCATGAGTAAGTGCTATTTCGCGTTCTGAAACGGTTAATGTTTTGTTTTTTGCTATGGCTTTTTCAAACTTTTCCCATTCGCGTTTTGTTTTTCCTGTGGTTACATTTAGTAAGACCCTGTTTTTTATTTTTAAAGATTCATTATATAAAAAGGTAAGGTGTGTAAGCACATCATAGACATCGGAGCGCCCACGTGTGATTTCTATATTCATCTGCTCATCATCTACACGATAGCAGTTTCTTCTACGTTTTGGCGGTATTATTACTTTAAAATGTGATTTAGCAAAGCCTTCACTTGAAGTAAGGTTTATAAAACGGCATTGCTCTATACCTTCTGGCAATCTATCTAAAACATAAGAAAGCCCTTCTATTTCTACTTTTTCTTCGGCTATAGAACCGTATATTTCGGGTCTAAGCAGTAATAATGCTTGACGTATAGACTCTCCAGAAACACCTGTAGGTTTGTAAAAACCTCTATTAAACAGGTGGCGCATCGTGATGTATAGTCTTTCTATGGCATTAGAAGATTCTTGTGCTCTTGTAGGTGTATATTTTTTATTCATAATAATTTCTTTTTTGCAAAGATACAGAATATAAAAATATAAAATAATTTAATATAATGGTGTTTTTATTACATTAAACGATATTAAAATTTGTT
>CAYPAK010000287.1:0-1630 GCA_964408665.1 uncultured Flavobacteriaceae bacterium
ACAAACTTTCAACTTTACAAACTCTCCACTTTACAAACTCACTACTTCCTAGAAATGAGTCCTCTTAACTGATAGAAAAAGCGTTCTATTAATCTTAAATCTTCGGTAACGATTTCTGCTGTCCCTTGCATTTCTTGCTGAAAAGGTATTTTTTTATTGTAACTACTCACTAAACCGTTGCTCAATACAACATCAATGAGGTAGTTTCCATCTTTATCACGTAAGGCAGATATGGTTCGAATTGTTCCTTGGAGCATTCCAAATTCTTGATACGGATAATTGGCTAGTTTAATACTTACACGTTGCCCAATTTTAAGTTTTCCTGCATTTTGAGCAGGCGCTTTTACTTTGGCAATATAGCCATTGTTTTCTTTGGGGATAATGACAAACACGATATCACCATTTTGCACTTGTTGGTTTTTATTATAAACGCCTAACAAAGATACTTTTCCTGCTATTTTAGCTTGAAAAAGATAGCGCATTTCCCAATCTTTTAATGCTTTTTGAAGCTGATTATAGGATTGTATAACTTGTTTGATACGTTTATTTTCTTCTTGTTTTTTTCGTATAGCATTGCCTTTGAAGTTTTTTCTAGAATTGCTTACTTGCTCGCGCACATTAGATATGCTCGCACGCATACTTTCGTAAGCACGTTTTTCTTGCAAAAAGAGTAATTCTTGCTGCTCTATTTCTTGTTGCGACAAAATGCCTTTTTGAAAGAGTATTTGGTTTCTGTCTAGGGTTTGTTTTTTAAGAGCTAGTGTTTTTTTAGCTATTTTTAGTTGCTTGTATTGTAAGTTTAAACGTTGTTTATTTTCTGTTAGGCTTATTTTATTAGCCGAAAACTCATTAGTATAAGGTTGTAGCTCTCTATAAAGTACAAGGTCTGTATAATTATTTTCAAATAAAGCAAAAGCTTGATCTACTTCACCTAAAAACAAAACAGGAAGTTGCGCTAGTGGAAACTCAAAGTGATGGTAATCTATATGTAAGGTGTCTATGACATTTTTTAAGAACAAAATATCGTGGTAGTTTGCTGTATTCTCTAGCACTGCTAGTGGCTGATTAGCCTGAACAGTATCGCCATCTTTTACTAGAAAAGCATCAAATTTTCCTGTACTATGTGCTTGGAGTTGTTCTGGTGGTATTTGTGTAGTAACAAGCGCTTGTGCTTGTATGGTGTCTGGGTATTTTATAAACCAAGAAAGTGCCAAAAAGAGTACTAACAGCAAGAGTATAATACCATTGCCCCAGCGCAGCATCCAGTGCGGCACGGCGCTAAGTATCTCTTGTACTTCTTCTGAGCGAAGCGCAATATCTTGTTGGTATGTTTCTTTTGTTGTTGGCATAGTTTATTTTAACGTTTTATAAAAACCTAGCTACAAAATTGTAGCTAGGTGATAATTAGTTAATATCCCTACTCGCAAGATTCAAACCAACTAATACACGCCACCGCGTTAAAATTATCATCATACAATGGACATTTACATATCATCCACATAGGTTTCCCTCCATTAACATTTTTTTGTTCTTTAGTGCTAAGCACTTTTCCTAATTTTTCTAATTTTTTCATTATTAAAATATTTAAATTTATATTATGCTATAAGCATTTAGAGACAGTTATAGCTTC
>CAYPAK010000288.1:0-1625 GCA_964408665.1 uncultured Flavobacteriaceae bacterium
TACTAATACTATATAACGTTTCTCCTGCTTGTACTGTATGAATGGTTTTATTTTTAGTAACTTTAGGTTCGGTTTCTGCAACGGTTTCTATTTCGTCATCTTTAGTTAGATTCTCAATAGCACTAGAGACTGTTTCACTTACTTTTGGTTTTTCGTTCTGAGGTACAATTACTGTTGGTTTTTTAGGTTTTACTACTGCTATTTTTACAGGAGTTTCACTAACAATAATATTATTTTTTTCTTTCTTATGATGCTTTTTCTTTTTCCCTAATACCAATTCATCATAAATATAAAGGTTATATTTTTCAATATATTTAATCAATTTTTTAGGATATTTAGGGTCAGTAGCATATCCCGCTTTTTTGAGACCAAAAGCCCATTTTATATAATTATCTTTTGGGTAATCAAATAAAAATGCATAACGCTTTTTTCCTACTAAAAATTTAGAATGATCTATAAATGAATCTTCTGGATGCTTGTATTTTCTAAAACATTCTTGTGGCTTATCATCATCATAATTTACACTTTTTCCTTGCCAATCTTTGTGGCATTTTATTCCAAAATGATTATTAGACTGTCTAGACAGCTGACTCCTACCCGACCCTGACTCTAATATTCCTTGTGCTAAGGTAATACTCGCAGGAATACCGTATTGACGCATCTCACGCATAGCAATATCTTTATACGCTTCTATATAGTCTGTTTGATATTCAAAAACAGTTTTTGATTTCGTATTATTTGATATTGTTTTTACAGGATTAGTCTTAACGCCAACCACTTTCGGGGTATCTTTAGGCTTTGGTGCTCTTACATTTTTATGCGTTTTACACGATGCAAAAAACAATGCAATAACTACTACTGCTAGTAAACTTTTATTCATATTCAATATTTATTTTTTTAATATTTTAATTCATCACCTATATAAATTAAATTATCATCACCTATATTATTAATTGTTTTTAGATAAGCAATAGTAACGCCATAACGGTTAGCTATATTATACAAAGTATCACCTTTTACAATATGGTGAGTTTTGTAATCAGGTAAATCACCTACTACTTTAAGACTTTGCCCAATGATTATAAGATTACTTGTTGCACTATTTAACTCCTTTAGAAAACACACCGAAATACCATAGCGTTTTGCTATACTATAATAAGTGTCTTTGGGCTGCACGATATAATACTGTGATTCATATATTGTAGCTTCCTTTTTTTCAACTGAATCAATAGCGTCATTTGAAATTACACTTTCACTTGTTTTTTCTTGGTCTTCAACTGCAACAGGATCATTTTCTACTTGCGCTACTTGATTTTGAGTAGCAGTATCATCGGATTCTTTTAAAACTACTTTGGCAACTGTTGCTTTATCAATAGTGTCTGTACTTATTGTTGAAATTTCAGCTTTAACTGCTTCACTTTTTGCTATGCTATCTTTTTTTATTTGCACTTTTTCCCTTAATAATTTAGCAGCTTGTTGCTTTTTAGTGAGTTTTCTAAATTTATCTTTTTTAGTTCCATTACGTAGTTTTTTATTACGTACTTTATCATCAAGTTGGTATAATTTATACTTTTCAATATAATAAATTAATCGCTTTGGATAATTCTTATCCGTTGCATAACCGT
>CAYPAK010000289.1:0-1606 GCA_964408665.1 uncultured Flavobacteriaceae bacterium
AAAAAAAATCCGCTAATCACAATTAGCGGATTTTTTTTTGTGCTTTATATTTAGTTTTAAGGCGCAGGGTTAGGTTGGGTTACAAACACCGCTTCTATATCTTTTAAAACTTCATCGCTTAAAGTAATATTTATACTTGCTATGTTTTCCTTTAATTGGTTTAGGCTTGTAGCGCCAATTATATTACTAGTTACAAAAGGCTGTTGGTTCACAAAAGCCAAAGCCATTTGTGTTAATGAAAGCCCATGCTTTTGAGCTATTTTAGCATATTTTGCAACTACATTTTCTACTTGCTCATTAGTGTATCTTGCCATTTGTGGATACAATGCTATGCGTGAATTAGGATGTTGCTGTCCATTAAGAAATTTACCTGTCAATATACCAAATGCTAATGGAGAGTATGCTAAAAGTCCAATGTTTTTCTTAATAGCAATTTCGGCATTTCCTATTTCAAATGTTCGGTTTAGCAAACTGTATGGGTTTTGGATGCTAACAGCTTGCGCTACATTTTTAGTCTTAGCTTCCTCAAGATAGCGTAATATACCATAAGGCGTTTCATTAGATAAGCCATAATGACGTATTTTTCCTTCTTTGATTAAATCATCTAAAGTCATTACAACTTCTTCAAAGTTTTCTTGCCATTGCTCGTCCTCAAAATGACGATAATTTCTCACACCAAAACAATTTGTTTTTCGTTCTGGCCAATGCAGTTGGTAGAGGTCTATATAATCGGTTTGTAGTCGTTTTAAACTTTTTGTTATAGCATCGTGAATGGCATTTTTAGAAAACCCCATATTATCTCTAATATAAGACATGCCAGGAGACGGCCCTGCTATTTTGGTGGCAAGCACTATTTTATCTCGGTTTCCTTTGGCTATCCAAGAGCCAATAATTTTTTCAGTACTTCCTTGCGTTTCTGCTCTTCCTGGTACGGAATACATTTCTGCTGTATCTACAAAAGTAACACCATTGTCAATGGCGAAATCAAGTTGCTCATGGCCATCCTTTTCGGTATTTTGTTCGCCAAAAGTCATGGTGCCTAAACATATTTTGCTGACTTTTATAGCGGTATTTGATAGATTTGTATATTTCATAAAGCGAAAAGTTTTTTAGTTAATGACAAATCTAGTTAATAAAAATGAATTAACTGCTTTTTTTGTATATTGCAAACTTGAATTATTAATTTAAAGACAAATTAAATGAGTACAACATCAAAAAACGATTTTTTTAAGCACAATGTATTAGGGCATCCAGCAGGTTTGTTTGTTTTATTTTTTACCGAAATGTGGGAACGTTTTTCTTACTACGGTATGCGTGCATTATTAGTGCTTTTTCTAGTAAGTGCGGCAGGACTTGGCGGCTGGGATTGGCCTAGAGAAAATGCATTAGCACTTTACGGAACATATACTTCTATGGTGTACCTTACACCAATATTAGGTGGTTATTTAGCCGATAAATACTTAGGTTACCGTAATGCTGTAATCATAGGAGCACTTATTATGACTTTGGGTCATGTTTCTATGGCACTTGAATCAAATCATATGTTTTTATATATTGGTATTGGTTTACTTATTATAGGTAACGGTTTCTTTAAACCCAATATGAC
>CAYPAK010000290.1:0-1603 GCA_964408665.1 uncultured Flavobacteriaceae bacterium
AATTACCTTAGTGCTTTAATTAAAAATACTATATTTATGAAAAATTCAGGAAAATTAGTAAGTATTTACCAAAGTGATAATAGCTTTGAAATAATGAATTTGTATAACGTACTCCAAGAAGCAGGAATTACCTCATACAAAGTAAATTGTAATACAAATTATTCTTACGGTGTAGTAGAAATGGAATTAAAAGTAAACGAAATAGATGCTGAAAAAGCATTAAAAATAATAAAACAAGTAGCAGTCAAATAATGAGAACGATATTAATAATAGGAGCAGGACGCTCTGCATCATCACTAATTAAATATTTATTAGATAAATCTAATGAAGAAAATTTAAAAATAAGAATAGGCGATATTTCCTTAGAAAACGCACAAAAAATATTAAATAATCACCCTAATGGAGAGGCTTTTATCCTCGATATTTTTGATGAGAAATCTCGAAGAGAAGCCATACAAAATGCAAGTATAGTTATTTCTATGCTTCCAGCGCGTTTTCATCTAGAAGTAGCTAAAGACTGCGTGGAGTTTGAAAAATCATTAGTTACCGCATCATATATATCCAAAGAATTAATGGCGCTTGATGAGCAAGTAAAAGCCAAAGGATTAATCTTTATGAACGAAATAGGTCTTGATCCGGGTATAGACCATATGAGTGCGATGCAAATTATAGACAGAATACGCGATAATGGAGCAAAACTTATTTTATTTGAATCGTTCACTGGTGGGCTTGTAGCTCCAGAAAGTGATGATAATCTATGGAATTATAAATTTACTTGGAATCCTAGAAATGTAGTAGTAGCAGGACAAGGCGGAGCAGCCAAATTCATACAAGAAGGACAGTATAAATACATACCATATCATAGACTTTTTAGACGTACGGAATTTCTTGAAGTAGAAGGTTATGGTAAGTTTGAAGCACTTGCAAATCGTGATTCTTTAAAATACCGTGCAATTTATGGCTTAGAAGGTATCCCTACTTTATACAGAGGTACGATGCGCCGTGTAGGGTATTCACGTGCTTGGAATGTTTTTGTACAACTTGGCGCTACTGACGATACTTACATTATGGAAGATACCGAAAATATGAGCTATCGCCAATTTATTAATTCGTTTTTGCCGTATAGTCCTACCGATTCGGTAGAATTGAAACTACGCCATTACCTTAGAATAGAACAAGACGATATCCTTTGGGATAAACTGCTAGAATTAGATATTTTTAATCCAGAAAAAATAGTAGGACTTAAAGAAGCAACTCCCGCACAAGTATTACAAAAAATACTAATGGATAAATGGACACTGCAGCACGATGATAAAGATATGATAGTAATGTATCATAAGTTTGGTTACGAAATTGATGGTGAAAAAAGACAAATAGACTCTAAAATGGTTGTAATTGGCGATGATCAAACCTACACTGCGATGGCAAAAACCGTTGGGCTTCCTGTGGCAATAGCGACTATACAAATACTGAATAAAAAAATAACTAAACCAGGCGTACAGCTGCCTATTAGCAAAGAAGTTTATACGCCAATTCTTAAAGAATTAGAAAATTATGGTATTGTGTTTAAAGAAGAAATAACGCCGTATTTAGGCTATAATCA
>CAYPAK010000291.1:0-1603 GCA_964408665.1 uncultured Flavobacteriaceae bacterium
TTTTTTGCCTAATGCTTCATATTTATTAACCAAATTACGCAAGGCAGAAATAGCAGAATGATCGGCTATTTTACTTTCTATAAAATCTATTTCTATATTTTCTGGGTCATCATTTATATCAAACTTAGCATTAAAATCAGTAATAGACCCAAAAAATAAAGGTCCCCAAATTTCATATACTTTTGTGCCATCTTCTTTAATGAATTTCCTAGCACGTATGCGTTTTGCATTCTCCCAAGCAAATATCAATGCAGAGATTATAATTCCTGCTATTACCGCTACGGCTAAATCTTTCCAAACGGTTATGGCAGATACTAGTACAATAATCAAAGCATCTGCAACAGGTATTTTGTTTAATATACGCAAGCTTGACCAAGCAAAAGTGCCAATAACTACCATAAACATTACACCAACCAGTGCAGCAATAGGGACTTGCTCTATATATTTAGGTGCAAAAAGTATAAATATAAGCAAACCTGCAGCAGCAGTAATACCCGAAAGTCTTCCACGTCCACCAGATTTTATATTGATAATAGATTGCCCAATCATAGCGCAACCTCCCATTCCGCCAAATAATCCGTTTAAGATGTTTGCACTTCCTTGAGCTATACATTCTCGGTTTCCATTACCGCGAGTTTCGGTTAAATCATCTATAAGGTTTAAAGTCATAAGAGATTCTATCAATCCGATAGCAGCAAGTATTGGCGCATATTTTATGATGATAAAAAAGGCTTCTTTAGTCCAAAGATTAGAATTGGTAAATAAATCTAACTGAAATGTAGGTAATAAATCCAAGAAACCACCGCGCGCACTTAGTGCTTTTCCACCTTTACTCTGTATAAAAGAACCAACCGTTGCAACGTCAAGATTAGCAAAGACTACTACGAGTATAACGATTATAATTGCTGTAAGTGCTGCAGGTACTTTTTTGGTTAATTTTGGGATACCAACCATTAATGCCATAGTAAGCGCAACCAAACCTAGCATAAGGTATAGCGGAGTGCCTTGTAGCCAATGTTTTTCTAATAGACCTGTTTCTGGGTTTAAAATGCTAGTTTTGAACATACCAAGTTGTGATATAAAAATAACAATAGCAAGTCCGTTTACAAAACCCATCATAACAGGGTGTGGTATAAGACGCACAAATTTTCCCATTTTGAAAACTCCAGCAAGTATTTGTATTAGTCCTGTAAATAGTAAGGCAACAAATAAAAACTGCAAGCCCAACTCGCCAACACCATGAGCGGTACCATAAGCGTGACCATCTTTTACTAAGCTAACCATCACTACTGCCATAGCGCCAGTAGCACCAGATATCATGCCTGGTCTTCCACCAAATATTGCAGTAACAAGTCCCATCATAAAAGCACCATAAAGCCCTATTAAAGGATCAATATCTGCTACAAATGAAAAAGCCACAGCTTCGGGAACTAAAGCCAATGCTACAGTTAATCCTGATAAAATATCATCTTTACTGTTTGCTATTTTTTTACTTATAAATTCAGTCATAAATTATTTTCTAGTTAAAGCGGGCAAAAATACAAGATATATTAAAGACTTTAGTATGAAAAGTTATTTTTTTAATAATAAGTAGTCATTTGTT
>CAYPAK010000292.1:0-1600 GCA_964408665.1 uncultured Flavobacteriaceae bacterium
ATTGGGCTATAGCAAACCGTAAGATAGCTGACGAAATCTATCACAGCATAAAAGCTGGCGATAAATTAAGTTATAAATATTCTTACAAATACATAGGAACAGTAAAAGACCAAATACAAAAAGGCGGTATTCGTTTGGCTATGATTTTAAATAGTGTTTGGTGATAGAATGGATTATCAAAGCATTACAGAAAGTAGAATTAAAACACGAAAAAAAAGAAGTCTTTTAGATGTTAACACACAATTGGAACACTTTGCTATTATTACATACAAAGTGCCTATTGATAAAATTCGGCACCTTATACCTAAGCCATTTAAACTATGGACATTTACAGAAAATAACAATACATATGCATTAATAAGTGCTGTTCCATTTAAAGATAACGATTTTTCATTCTATAGGGTTTCTAGATTAATTAAATTTGATTTCTTTCAAACAAATTTCAGAACATATATAATAGATAAAAGAGATAACACTACTTCTGCTTGGTTTTTTGGAACAACATTAGGTTCTATCACGGCAATTATTCCAGAAAAAATATGGAAAATGCCTTGGAAGTATGGGGAATATCAATTTCATTATAATTTAGACAAAGGCAACTATTCAAAATACAAAATGTCTTTTAAATCAAAGTTAGGAAATGGAGTTATTGCTATTACTGGAACTACTAATAAAATGCAACTTCTACCTTGCTTTAACTCCTTAGAAGAACAAATTCATATTCTTACTCATCCAGTTATTGGCTACTATAGTTTAGCTAATAAAAATAAATTAGGAACTTATGAAATTTGGCATCCTAAAATGAATTTAAAAGAGGGAATTGCCAACAATCTCTATTTCGAATTATTTGAAAAACTCGGTTTTTTAACAAAAGAAGAAATGAATAAGCCCTATAGTATTTTAATAACTCCTAAAATAGAGTTTGACATTTTATTACCACCAAAGAAAATAACTATATAATTAAAATATCATGTCCAAAAAATCATTAGTTCTCGTTATTATACAATTCAGTTGCTTTGCGCTACTAGGATTTAGTGGAGAACTTTGGGCAAAAGGTTATTGGCTTTATTTACAGCTAGCAGCTTTAGGGTTTACTATTTGGGCTACACTTACGCTTCGTTTAGGAAATTTTAATATACAACCCGAAGTAAAAAAAACAGCTGAATTTGTAACTTCTGGTCCTTATAAAATAAGTAGAAACCCTATCTATACAGGACTCCTACTCTACTTTGGTATTGGTGTTTTTTATAATTTAAACAACTTACATATTGCTACGTATATCGTGCTAGCAATTGTATTATTAGCAAAAATACAAGACGAAGAAAAATATCTTAGCGCTCATTTTGGTGAAAAATATATGCAATACAAAGCCAATAGCTATCGTTTAATTCCTTATATTTATTAATAATTTCTGTATTTTTACCAAAAATTAACAGCAAATGAGTCAATTTATAAAAATATATCCTGAGAATCCTAATCCTAAGGAAATAGAAAAAGTAGTAACTATACTCCGCAATGGCGGTATTATTATTTACCCAACCGACACCGTTTATGGACTTGGTTGCGATATTACCAACACCAAAGCAATGGAACGAATTGC
>CAYPAK010000293.1:0-1594 GCA_964408665.1 uncultured Flavobacteriaceae bacterium
CCGTAAGCTCAATAGTAGCTGTAGAATCATTACGCACTACCCAAAAAACTACTTTTTTAGCTTTATAAGTGCTTTCTACCCAATATTTAGCAGGTTTTTCATGCTGCTTGCTTTTGCCAAAATTAACATCACCACGCATTAAAATACGATTCATTACAGAATCTATATTCTTTTCGGTGATTAATTGTTGTAACTCATCAGTATATATTTTTTTACGATAGGTAATAGATTTCAGCGTACGTGCATCCATACCATAGTCAAACTGCACTTTCTTTTTAGACCAAAAGAAACCTACTGCCATAATACTTATCAAAAAACCTATTCCAAAAAAACGCAGGCGTCTTAGCATAATGTTACTCTTTATAATTTACAGCAAAAATACATTTATAATAAGTGGAAAGCAATTAAAGAATTAATAAATTAATATCTCTTGAAGGAATATCAAACCAATCAGAAATGGCTTTACTCGTTAAAATGCCATGATATAAATAAATACCACTTCGCAATATACGGTCATAACGTACCGCATTTTCAAGCCCTCCAGCTTCGGCAATTTGCAAAAGATAAGGTGTAAAGATATTACTAAGCGATATACTTGCTGTTCTAGCATATCTCGAAGGAATATTGGGTACACAATAGTGTATGATACCTTTGTGATTATACGTAGGATGATCGTGAGTTGTAACTTCTGATGTTTCAAAGCAACCGCCCATATCAATACTTACATCTACAATTATGGCACCATCTTTCATATTCTCTACCATTTCTTGGCTTACTAAAATAGGGGTTCTAGATTTTCCTCTAACGGCGCCTATCGCTACATCGCAGCGCATTAATGCTTTTTGCAAATACTTCGGTTGTACGGTAGAGGTGTAGATGTTACTATCTAATTTGTCTTGTAACTCTCGTAATTTTGTGATAGAGTTATCATAAACTTTTACGCGAGCACCTAAGCCTATTGCAGCTTTGGCAGCATGTTCTCCTACGGTTCCTGCACCTAAAATGACTACATCTACAGGAGGAACTCCAGCAATATTTCCAAAGAGTAAGCCATTACCATTATTTGCAGTGCTAAGTAATTCTGAGGCAATTAATATACTGGCATTACCAGCAATTTCACTCAGTGATTTCACAACGGGATAACTTCCGTGTTCATCACGCATAAAATCAAAAGCTATGGCTGTTATACGTTTTTTGGCAAGTGTTTCAAAAAACAGTTTATTCTTGGTTTTAAGTTGTAGGGCAGCAATTAGAATACTGCTAGGGTTCATTAATTCAATTTCATCTAAAGACGGTGGCTCTACTTTTAATACCATAGGGCAAGCAAATACTTTTTGTGTTTCTTTGGTTATTTCGGCTCCTGCCTCAGAAAAATCAGTATCACTAAAATGTGCCCCTAAACCTGCTCCAGATTCTAGTAATACACGATGTCCTTGTGCAACTAAGGTTTGTACTGCGTCAGGAGTAATACAAACACGTTTTTCTTGGAAATACGTTTCTTTAGGTATGCCTATGAAAAGTTTTCCTTTTCGTTGTTTTATTTCGACCTTTTCGGGTTGAGGGATAAGGTCTTCTTTACTAAAAGGGGAGTATA
>CAYPAK010000294.1:0-1581 GCA_964408665.1 uncultured Flavobacteriaceae bacterium
ATCAATGGAAAAAAGTAAGAGAAGTTAAAATTTATTTAGGTAGGAATTGATTGTACTGTTAATAACTAATAACTATAGCTGTTTTTGATTAATTAATTTCTTGTATTTTAGCCATCCAAAAAAAAATGAAAATGAAGAATTACTTGTTAGCTAAATTTGATACTCCTTATAGTAGTGTTCCGTTTGATAAAATAAAAAACGAACACTTTAAACCTGCTTTTGAGCAAGCTATTTTAGAAGCACGTCAAGAAATTGATGCTATTATTCAAAATACTGAAAACCCTACTTTTGATAATACTATTGCTGCTTTAGATTTTGCAGGGACGAAATTAGACCGTGTTTCCGCTGTTTTTTTTAATTTAAATAGCGCAGAAACTAATGCTGAGTTACAACAAATAGCACAAGAAATATCTCCGCTTTTAAGTGCTTTTTCTAATGATATAAGCCTTAATGAGGAACTTTTTGCAAAAGTTAAAGCAATTTATGATACTTCAAGTACTTTAAATTTAGATAAAGAGCAGCAAATGCTTTTGAATAAAAAGTATAAAGGCTTTATCCGTAATGGAGCTTTACTTAATGATGTAGCTAAAGAAAAATTACGCAAAATAGATAAAGAATTGGCAAAAGCTAAATTATCTTTTAGTGAAAATGTATTAGCCGAAACCAATGCTTTTGAATTGCTAATAACTGATGAAGAAGAATTAGCAGGACTACCACAAAGCGCCAAAGATGCAGCGGCAGTTACAGCTAAAGATAATAAGAAAAAAGGTTGGCTATTTACCTTGCATTTTCCTAGTTATTATCCTGTGATGAAATTTGCTTCTAATAGAGAATTGCGTAAAAAAATGGCAACAGCTTACGGAAAACGTGCTTTTCAAGGTGGAAAACACGATAATTCCCAACTTGTTTTAACAATAGTAAAACTACGTGCTGAACGTGCAAAACTATTAGGATATAATACTCATGCTGATTTTGTTTTGGAAGAACGCATGGCAGAAAGTCCAAAGAAAGTTAATAGTTTTTTGATGGACTTACTACTCAAAGCTAAGCCTTTTGCTCAAAACGAATTTGTACAGTTAGCAAATTTTGCAAAAGCTACAGACGCAGTTACCGAATTGCAAAAATGGGATGGCGCGTACTATACCGAAAAAATAAAAAAACAACTTTTTGATTTAGATGATGAGCAACTAAAACCGTATTTTCAATTAGAAAATGTAATAGACGGTGTCTTTACTATCGCGCAAAAACTATACGGTTTAAATTTTACAGCAATTAATACTATTGCTACCTATCATAAAGATGTAAAAACATACGAAGTTACTGATGCTGATGGGAATTACATCGCGCTTTTTTATGCTGATTTCTTTCCAAGACAAGGGAAGCGAAATGGCGCTTGGATGACTTCTTTTAAGGGGCAATATAAAAAAGGTAAAAAAAATTCAAGACCGCATATAGCCATAGTATGTAATTTCACAAAACCTACCGATACAAAACCATCATTGCTTACGTTTAATGAAGTAACCACTTTGTTTCACGAATTTGGGCATGCGCTTCACGGTATGTTAGCAAACACAACTTATC
>CAYPAK010000295.1:0-1545 GCA_964408665.1 uncultured Flavobacteriaceae bacterium
TTATTAAAAATAAGAGGTTTTAGTGATGGAAAGTATAAAAAATGTTATGATGAAATATTTAGCAAAATAGATTCTTCAAAAGCACAACATCTAATTATAGATTTACGTGATAATTTTGGCGGTTCACTCAACGAAATAACTTATCTCTATTCCTACTTGGCTAAAAAAGACATCCAAATGATTGGAAAGGCTAAGATGACTAAACGTACAAGCATCTTTAATGTTGGTTTAGTAAATACTGGTGTAGTAGGAAAATTAATTACACTTGCTGCAAGCCCTTATATAACGTATATGATGCTAACAAAAGTAAAACGAGAAAAAGACGGAAATCTTTATTTTCACTATAAAGCATCCAAAAAACAAAGTCCAAAAGAAAAACGGTTTAAAGGAACTATCTATGTACTCACAAATGGAAATAGCTTCTCGGCAAGTGCTGTTTTTTCTACACAACTTAAAGCTAACAAAAGAGCTACTTTTATAGGAGAAGAAACTGGAGGCGCTTATAATAGTACTGTAGCAGGAATGTTTATCTACCCTGAGCTTCCCAACTCAAAAATAACAATGCGCTTTGGCTTAATGAACATAGAAACTCCTTACCATCAAAACCCGCCAGGGCACGGTGTATATCCTGATATAACACTACTTCCTAATGCAACTGATTTAAAAAACGGTATAGATACCGAACTCGATTATACCTTAAAACTTATTAACGACAATAAGTAAACTCAACATATTTTAATTACAAAAAAAGGCAGCCGATTGGCTGCCTTTTTACAATTAATTATTTGGTTAGTTAATTGTATTTTGTTTCACAATTAATTATTCTGCTTTTTCACCACGCGATACGATGATAAATTCAGATCTTCTGTTTAATTGATGTTCTTCTTCAGTACATTTTGCACAGTCAACTTTAGGTCTAGACTCCCCATAACCATCTCCGCTTATTCTACTAGCATCTATTCCTTTAGAAATAATGTATTGCGCAGTAGTTTTTGCTCTACGGTCAGAAAGTTTCATATTATAGTTAGCTGTACCTCTTTTATCAGTATGAGATTCTGCATGAACTACCATATTTGGATATTTCATCATAACTTGAACTACTTTATCTAACTCAAATGCAGCATCTTTACGAATATTTGATTTATCAAAGTCAAAGTAAATAGGATTTAATACTATTTTTTCTTCAACAATAATTTTTTCAATAGGGTCAAGTGCTATAGCAATATCTACTAATTCTTCATCAGTTTGTTTAAACTCCGTTTCTTTACCTTCATATTCATCTTTAGTAGTATTTAGTTGATAATCTTCGCTACAAGCCACTACATATTCTACTACACCTTTATCATCAGTAGTTTTTGTACCTATTTGGTTACCTTCAGCATCAGAAATAGCAACTTCAGCATTAGCTAAAGGCTCTCCTGTTTTCTTATCCGTAACATGAACAGTCATTAGTACATCACATAATGGTGCTAATGCTTTAAATGAATAAATATTATCATCTAAACCATTTTCCCCTCTATTAGAAGAGAAAAAACCAGTTTGTTT
>CAYPAK010000296.1:0-1530 GCA_964408665.1 uncultured Flavobacteriaceae bacterium
ATCCAGATATTAGTAAGGAAACTGAATTAGAAGTCGGTAAACTGTTGGTTATTCCTACAAAGCAAAAAACAAACTCAACGGCTGATTATGATATCCATTTGGTAAGAAAACGAGAAACCCTTTTTGGTTTATCCCGAAAATACGAGATAAGCGAAGAGGCTATACAAAAAGCAAACCCAATATTAGCCAAAAAAGGGATGATGTGCGGTTTGGAACTTCGTATTCCTAAACAGAAAGCAGCTACAGTCGTTGTAGCGAATACTCAAAACAATGATAAAACGCATACCGTTCAAAAAGGGGAAACCATATATAGTATTACGCATCAATACGGTATTACAGAAACACAATTAAGAGCTAATAATCCACAAATAGAAGGTAACGACTTGCCATTGGGAATGGTGTTGCTTATAGCAAAAGACACAACGACAGGCGAGCAAGTCACAAGCAAAGTAAAAATAGACACTATTTTCACCAAGCACCTTGTTTTGCCTAAAGAAACAGTTTATAGCATCACACATCTTTATGAGATTGACAAGGAACAATTAATTAAATTAAACCCGAATTACCCTGCTTTAAAAGATAATGTCTTGCATCCAGATGATGTGCTTATTGTAAAACAATTAATTATAAAAAAAGACAGCGTAACTAACGCAATAGATTCGGTATATGTTGGTCTTAAAAAACCTTTATTGACGAGAGTTATACCAGGAAAACAACTTCGTGTTGGTTTGTTGTTTCCGTTGAATTTAAAATCGTACAACTACAATGACAACACTGCTTTACAGCAAGAAATAAAAGAAAACAAAGGTTTAAACCGTGTTTTAGATTTTCATAATGGTGCACTCATGGCTTTAGATTCTATAGCGGCATTAGGTGTGGCTGTAGATGCAACGGTTTTTGATACAGAGTCTAAAAAATCGGTGGCTTTATTGCAACTAATTAGAGAAGGAAAACTTACCGATAAAAATGTATTAATAGGACCTTTCTTTACTGAAAATGTAGCTTTAGTTGCCGAAAATGTAAAAAATGATAGTGTAGTTATTGTAGCGCCATTCAATAAAAAAGCATTGAGCTATCCTCAAGTGATTAATGCACGTATTGCTAAAGAATTAGAAAGTGTAAAAATGCTAGATTTTATGGTTAATAATTATAGCGATGAAAACATAATCTATATTGATGATGAAACAGATCCAAAAGCAAAAGCAGCTGTATTACTCAAATTTCCTAAAGCAAAAGTACTAAAGGTTCATGAGAAAACAAAAGCAATTTCATTTAGAAATGCAGCTAGAGCATTAGGTTTAAATGACAAAGGAAATAGTGTTGGAGCTAAAAAACCAAAAAATGCTTGGGTGATTGTAAACTCTAATAAAGACTGGTTTATAGGCTCTATAGTTTCTGCTTTTAGTTCGTTGCAAGGTAAAGTAAATATTACCTTGTTTTCTACTCAAAAATATAAAGCATTTACTGAGATAAACCCAAATCATTTAGCAAATCTAGATTATCATTTCCCATCATTAACTAATATAGATA
>CAYPAK010000297.1:0-1526 GCA_964408665.1 uncultured Flavobacteriaceae bacterium
CCTAAAACATTTCTAAAATACCGCTTACAGCTTCCAAGCACAAAGCCTTTAAATGAAAAACAATTAAAAACTATTGATCAAAAAATAAATAAGCTCACTTTTACAAGTACTATAAAACCTAGCGAGCTACTGTTTGAAGAAGATAAAACCACGCTTTACTTATATATTAAACAAAAACAAGCGAGTAGTTTTCAAGGCATCTTAGGCATTAATAGTAGT
Source organism: uncultured Flavobacteriaceae bacterium (assembly GCA_964408665.1). Lineage (GTDB taxonomy): Bacteria > Bacteroidota > Bacteroidia > Flavobacteriales > Flavobacteriaceae > JALSVQ01. The sequence goes on from CAYPAK010000297.1 coordinate 220, forward strand.
GAAAACAAAAAAACAGCGCTTTACGGATACTTAAAACTCCATTTAATTAATATTTTTAATAAAGGCGAAAGCACTACTATTAACTGGAATAAAACAGATAAACTATCACAATCACTAAAAGTAAGTAACACGCTTCCGTATTTATTTAAAAGCGCTGTAAGTAGTAAAATAGCTCTGAATATTAAAAAAATAGATAGCAGCTATACCAATACAGCAATAAAACTATCATTATTCTTAGAAAAACAAGCCAGCCGTATAGGTGTTGGTGGCGAAAAACTATATGCAAAAACACCTAATAACCCATTATTAGCAAATTTCACTAAAAACAGCATTTTTGCGTATTATACTTTCAAAAAAGCAAGTACTACCAATTTATTTTTGTACAAAACACATCATAACATACAAATAACAAGAGGGCTGCTAAAAAGCGATAATACTGATTTCTATGAAAACAAAATCGAAGCCATTTTTAGCAAACGTTTTAAATTAAACCCAAAAAACTACCTTTATATAAATAGTAATAATAGCTATACCGAGAGTACATTTGCAGGTGCCAACAACGATATACTTCTTGGAGGAGCAAACACACTGCAAGGTTTTAATGAAAACAGTTTTAGCCTAAGCAGCTACAGCATACTAACGCTAAGCCAGCAACACGTACTAAGTAATAACATATACAGCAGCCTAAGTATGCAAGTTGCCTATTTAGAAAACAAACACCACAATTTCTACACTAACACCCTTAGCTTTGGCGCAGCGCTAAACCTAAAACAGCAAAATGGCTTACTAACTATTGGCTACTACCTCGGAAAAACTGCAAATAACAGTTTCAACCTTGCTAATAGCAAGATTACTATTAGTTTTTTAACATTTTTTTAGTAAATCACGCAACCTTTTACTATTTTTACCCTCTCTTAAGAGAACTTAGCGAAGTTATGGGTGTCTTTTTTGAAAGATAAAGCACCTATTTCTTCATATATATTAACAAATTGGCACAGATTGTAAATTTTATGTTAAAAAAGTTGGATATTTAACATAAAATTAAGATGTTTGTGGCTTAATTAATTCAAATTAATAAAAAATGAGAACAAAATTTAATGGAATTTTGACGCTAATACTAGCGTTTGTTGTGCAAGCTACGTTTGCACAAAAGACCATTACTGGTACGGTTTCGGACGATATGGGTCCTATACCTAATGCTAGTGTAATGGTAAAAGGTACTCCTAATGGTACAGCAACTGATTTTGATGGGAAATACAGCATTTCAGCTAAAACTGGTGATGTATTAGTATTTTCTTATGCAGGAA
>CAYPAK010000298.1:0-1523 GCA_964408665.1 uncultured Flavobacteriaceae bacterium
AAAACGAACCGTTGTAGTTGTGCTATCTGTATTAATAGTTGCGTTTCTACCTAATAAAACGGCTCTATTATCTACAATGTGTCCTGCAGGAAAATCAAAAACAATAGGAAAATCATAGTTTTTACAAACTTCTAAAACAATTTCTTCTACCGTCTTTCCAAAATCAGGATCATCTTGTTTCATACTCATTCCGCCTATAATAAGCCCTTGACAGTTTTCAAAATAACCAGCTCGTCTTAGACTAATAAGCATCCTATCTACCGCATAATGGTATTCGCCAACTTCTTCAAGAAAAATAATTTTATTATTCGTGTCAAGGCTAAGATTAGACTGTAACAAACTATAAACAATAGCTAAATTACCTCCAACTACTTGACCTGTTCCTGTTCCTAATTTGTTGTATTTAGAAGTGCTTATTTTATAATTTAATGGATCTCCAAATAAAGCGTTTTTCAAGGATTCAATAGGTTTTTTTCTACGAACAGGTCGGTCTGTGCTTAGGCTTATCGGCATAAGCGCGTGCATACTCTCGTAACCCAAATTATGCAAAGCATTATGTAGCACCGTAATATCAGAAAAACCAATTAACCATTTGGGGTTTTGTTTGAATTTATCCCATTTTACACCATCTATAATTCGTACAGTACCATAACCACCACGAGCACACCAAATAGCTTTAGCATTTTCATCATCTAAAGCAGTTTGTAAATCTGCTAATCGTTCTGCATCTGTTCCTGCAAAAGTGAAGTCTTTTTGATACAAGTTTTCACCTAATTTCACTGCTAAGCCCCAAGATTTTAATAAGTCAATTCCCTTTTGTACATAATTTTCTTTTATAACTCCTGCAGGAGCTATTATGATAACGGTATCTCCTTTTTGTAGGTTGTTAGGGCGTATTAAATGAGTCATTTTTTTGATGTTTTTTGAAATAGTATTAGATGTAGTTTTACAACTCAACATAAAGCTGAGTAACACACTTAATAAAATTATTTTTTTGATCATTAGTATAAAATAAGAAAATAGTAAATCCTTTTTTATAAAGGTTTAGATTACAAATATACAGTTTTTAAAGTTTATAATTTAAAATCTGTTTAAGCTACTAATGTGGCACATTTTTTGTGCTTTTTTAATTATGAAAAAATTACTACTATTACTTACGCCATTTTTGTTTGTAGCTTGCTTTACTACAAATAAAATCCACACGATTCACGATGATTTTAAAAATGAAAAAAAAGTCTATATAAAACATCGTAAAAGCCTGCAATCAATAGAACGATATGATGCTTATATACCAAGTTTAGCAGTAATAAATTGGCAAATAAAAGACCATAATGATACTATTAAAAAAGAATTACTGTTAGAGATTGATTTAGACCCAACAGCAACTGTTTCACCTGATTTTTATATAAGAACAAGCGATAAAACAATACCTTTAAAATTTAAAAGCATAAACAGTAAACAAACGGCAAAATCTTATTTTGAAGAAGATAAACAACAGAAAAATGACAGTCTTACTATAATTA
>CAYPAK010000299.1:0-1502 GCA_964408665.1 uncultured Flavobacteriaceae bacterium
CACTTTCTACTAATTACTCACTTTCAACAAAAAATACGTCTTTTTACCACGTTGTAGCAATACATATTTAGCATTGATTAAATCTTGCTCAGTAATTGTAAAACCATCTTTTACTTTCGTTTTATTAACCGAAATAGCATTTTCTTTCAAGGCTCTACGCACTTCACCATTAGATTTTAAAAAACCTGTTTCTGCAAAAGCACGCACAATGTCAAACCCAGCAGCAATTTCATCACGAGAAACAGTGGCTTGAGGCACACCATCAAAAACATCTAAAAACGTCTGTTCGTCAAGTGTTTTTAAATCATCGGAAGTAGATTTTCCAAACAAAATAGTAGATGCCTTTATCGCATTTTCATAAGCATCACGGCCGTGTGTCATTACCGTTACTTCCTCGCCTATTTTCTTTTGCAAAATACGTAAATGTGGCACTTCTTTGTGCTCAGCAATCAAGGTGTTTATAGTTTCTTGGTCTAAAAAAGTAAATATTTTAATGTATTTCTCTGCATCTACATCGCTAGTATTTAGCCAATATTGGTAAAACTTGTAAGGCGAAGTACGTGTAGCATCAAGCCATACATTACCGCCTTCGGTTTTTCCAAACTTGGTACCATCAGCTTTGGTAACTAAAGGCACGGTAACAGCATAAGCCTTACCGCGTGCTTTCCTACGGATAAGCTCCGTTCCAGTAGTGATATTTCCCCATTGGTCAGAACCACCCATTTGGATGCGGCAATTCTTGTTTTCATAAAGATGTAAAAAATCATACCCTTGAAACAGTTGGTAGGTAAACTCGGTAAAACTCATCCCTGTTTCAGACTCAGCACTCAAGCGTTTTTTTACCGAATCCTTAGCCATCATATAGTTTACTGTAAGGTGTTTTCCTATATTTCTAGCAAAATCTATAAGCGATATATCTTTAAACCAGTCGTAGTTATTAACCAGTTCTGCACCATTTTCCGCATCGGCATTAAAATCTAAATAACGCTCTAGTTGCGCTTTTACGCCAGCAATATTTTTGGCTAATGTAGCTTCATCTAGCAGGTTTCTTTCTGCCGATTTTCCCGAAGGATCACCAATCATACCCGTAGCACCACCAACCAAAGCAATAGGTTTGTGACCTGCCAATTGAAAATGTTTTAGAATAAAAATCTGCACCAAACTACCGATGTGCAAAGAATCTGCCGTGGGGTCAAACCCAATATAACCAGCCGTTTTATTGTCTAATAAATATTGCTCCGTTTCCGGTATCATATCGTGTAACAAACCTCTCCAACGTAATTCTTCTATAAAATTTTTCATATTATGCCTATTTTTATTCTAAAAAAGCAAAAGTAATTGTTATTCCTTAATAAATTTAAAAAAAAGACAAAAAAATAATCTTCGCTTTAATTTGGGCGTTCCTCCTCCTAAAAAAAGTCGGAGTCGGGCTTTCGGCAGTCGCTTTCTTGCGCTACAAGCGCAAAAAGAGCTCCAACAAAGCCTCAATCCCTAACGCAAAA